>JAUUVJ010000048.1 GCA_030589605.1 Candidatus Hodarchaeota archaeon
ACTGATGGGGATCTCTTCTGCTCAATCACCACTATTTCGACTTTGTTTACTATTCCTTTATAAACCTTTTCGCAAAACTTATATAGTTGAAAAGTTATTATATTAAGGTTTTTCAATTCTCGAATTTCAGTTGTGATTTTCAAAGTGCATTCAGGATGTAGTGGATTATAGATTTTCTATTTTCTGATTCCTTTTTGGCCCTTTATTAAGTTTTACAATATTTACTATTCTGAATTTTCATAAAGATCATTTCTTCTTTCGTTTGTTACTTACGATTGTAACTGTTAACAGAGCGCAAAATATAGCTAATATTTCAAAACCAGGGGTTGATATGACATATTTGTAATGTTCTTTGACGTTTGTCTTTATGAACCATACTTCTGCTGAATCAATTAGAGAATGAGTATCATACACACCTGCAAGAATAATCCCTCCGTCATTAGTAATCAAACCAGAAAAAGCTTCATCATCTTCAATCCCGCCAAATGTTTGATTCCATTCCATGTGTCCAGTTATATTGGTCTTAACTAAGCACATATCTTGATAATAAATAGGATACAATTGAGCTGTCCCTATTAGTACATATCCGCCATCTGGAGTTGGAATAATCGAATTTACTCTATCGATTCCCTGTCCTCCATAAGTTCGGTTCCATTCAGTATGTCCACTAGCATTTGTCTTTACTAACCACATATCCTCGAAACTATCATTAGAGGTGTCTGTTGTGTACCCAGTTATTGCATATCCACCATCAGTAGTAGCGATTAACGCCCTTGCTTCATCATTTTGTTCTCTTCCATAAGTTCGACTACATTCAAGTTTGCCAGTAGCTTTGGTTTTCACTAATATCATGTCAAGTGTACCGTTATACGCCGAACCAGTTGATCCAGCTAGTGCATATCCACCATCAGTGGTAGTAATAATATCATAAGCTGTACTTTCATCTTCTCCTCCAAAGGTTTGATTCCATTCCATTTTTCCTACAGTATCGACCTTAACTAACCACATTGCACATTTGCTAGATGAAACAACAGGCGTTGTACTGCCCGCTAGAATATACCCCCCATCTGTAGTCGCGATAACTGAATGGGCCTTTTCCCACCCATCTCCTCCATATGTTTGAGTCCATTCAGTATGTCCATTAGCATTTGTCTTGATTAACCACATGGATTGAAAACCAGTACCATAAGAATATGTGTACCCTGCTAATGCATATCCTCCATCTTTAGTAGTTACTATCGAATAAGTAATCTCACTACTGACTCCTCCATAAGTTTTATTCCATTTCATGCCTCCCGCGGTATCAAGCTTTACTAAATAGACATCTTCTTGCCCATTACCATATGATTCAGTAGAGCCTGCTAATGCATATCCCCCGTCAGCTGAAGCGACAATTGAATATGCAACATCTGTTTCACTTCCTCCGTATTGATAGGAAAGAACCCCCCCTTGTATAAAAGAATCGCTTTTTCCATTTAGATAAGCATTATTAGGTATAATTCCAGCTGTAATAAATATAGTTAGCATAATTATTACGAACACACTACATAAATACAATTTTCTGTTACTAAATTTGTTGGTTATAGTCATAATTGGATCACATTGATAGTAGATCATCTTTTTTTACATTTAAGCTTCTTTATAAAATATATTTTTTGTGAATTCAATCTTTCTTCAATAATGAGTTTTAATGATTCATAATCCATTCTTTGGATGAAAAAGTACTGTTTAAATGTAAAAAAAATATTGAAACTCATGGAGGGGACATTTGGATAACTTCTGTAGGTATAAATCTAGGTACAGAAGTATATATTCTATTGCCATTAATGGGCAGAGAATTAATTTATTTTAATTTAATTTATTTAAATTTAATCTAGAAGTACATAATAGTTTAACTATCCCAGTTTTTATCTTCTAGATATAATAGGCAGGCCCTTTTCCTTTATCATCATCACTTTGTTCAAGCACTTCACGTGCTAAGCTAGTGATTCTGTCATTTTTTTCTTGCGCTTCTTCTATTGCTTCTTCTAAATTATCCATATCTATGTCTAACCCAAATAATTCAGCAATTTTTATCAAAAGAGCTTTGCTAGCAAGGGGATCCGTTCCTGCAAGAGTTAATTTTCCTAGTAAACCGAAACTTTTCATATTTCTTTCTGCAGCTAATGCTGAAAGCACACCTACTGCACCTGTCACTTCCCCACCTTTCAAAAGATCTATTTTATTCTCTTCAAGAAAGTCGACTGTTTGTTTATCATATCCAAAGCCTGCTATTTCGGGGCCATCTTCATGTACTCTAAGTCCCCCTAAACAAATCATTGTATCGGCTTTATTTTCTTTTACATAATCTAATACTTCATTTAAAACTTGTATAATTCCGATATCGTGGGGTTGTGCGTCTCCTGTCAGTATTAATAGATTAGGAGTTGTTTTAGTGATAGCATAAAATTCCATTCGAGCCAATTTTCCCATCCCAGTTTTGCTATCAATTTGAACTACTGGGGGGAAGAATGAACTGTATAATCTAGCAACTTCTTTCCCTTCGAATGCTTTAATCAGATAGTTGGCAGCAATTTTGCCTATTAGACCCATTCCAGGTAATCCTTGTATAACTACAGCTGGTCCTTTGATATTCGTCTCAGACATTCTATGTAAGTAGGTGAATGAATTTCCATTTGGTTTACTCAAGTACTATGACCTCATGCAATGTATTCTTGAATTTTATTTTATTGACTAGCTTTCTCTTAAAATCTATGAATGTGTGAGTACAAGTAGAACACAGATCAGTACACTTTTGAACTATTTTTAATTGTTCATTAACAGTGATACTATTCAGACGCTTTAATTCAACAATTATAATTTAAATTATGATGAAAAATGAGAGAGATTTGATATAAATGATTTTGATTGGTTCTTAAAAAAAATTTGATTATTTTTACATGTTTAATAATCTAGTGGGGGTCCATCTCTTATTCCTTGGGGTGTGATGTGAAAGACAGCCTCTCGTTCTGGTAATTCTGGTGAGTCAAATATACGTGCTATTCTTGTAGTTCCACGAGATTTTCTTAACAATATTCTATGGGTAGGTCTATGTCCCCAAGCAAAGCCTAATGCTGGCTCCAGATTGCTTGTTCCAGCAAAGATTCCATCTGGATTACTAAGAATTTGATTCGTAGTCATAACTGCTAAATCATATGCTTCTGCTACTCTTTGCAATGTTTCTGCGTGTGACATCAGTTTTTGTTGCCTACGTGGTAGATTATCTTTACCGGGGAATTCAGCTCTAAAATGAGAAGCCATTGAGTCTACAATGACTAATCTGATATTATTCGATTCTATCAACTTATCAGCTTTTTCTACTATTTGAATTTGATGATCTACGTTAAAGGCTCTACTTACGTAAATATTTTTCAAAAATAGTTTAGGATCGTCGGTGAAAGAATAACTCATTTCAGCTACTCTAGCAGGTGCGAACGTATTTTCGGTGTCTATAAAAAGTGCTTTTCCATTTAGGCCTCCTTCTTCTATTGAACGCTGGATATTAACACAGAGTTGGAATGCTATTTGGGTTTTTCCAGTAGCAAATGCTCCACTAAATTCAGTTATTGCACCTACTGATAAACCCCCTCCGAGGATGTCATCCAGTTGCTGTGAAGAAGTTGTAATTCGTGGTTTAGCTATTCTTTTTTCTAATAGTTCATCTGCTGTGATTGGTTCTGCCATTCCAATTTGTTTTCGTGCTTGATTAACAGCCCTTTCGGCTGATTTTTTATTAATTTCACATCTACGTGCGACTTCTTCTGGAGGACATGCAGCTAATGCTATAACTGTTGGAAACTGTTCTTGAAGTCGTTCGCGTATTTCTGTTGATATCTTCAATGATGAGAAGTCTTGATTTTTTGACATTATTATTCCCTTAAGTAGCATTCATTGATTTGCACTGGATTGGCACTAATTATAGTGTAACTATGGTGAAGTTCTTTTTTATAGGTATATTAGGTTTTCGAGATAGATTCTGTTCTATTTTCGAATTTTTATTTCGATATAATCAATAATATTTTTAGCTACAGATATATGTGGATTAGCACTCTCAAATGCTTTCCAACCTGGACAAGCGTTTACTTCAAGCACATAAACGTTTTCATCTGTTGGGAATAAATCAATTCCAGCTATTTCGATCCCTACTCGGTTGACAATCTTAATTGTTAGTTCCTCTTCCTCTGATGTTAGTTTGTATGGAATACACTCAGCTCCTTGAGCAAAATTCGTCCGCCATTCACCTTTTGATGAAATACGTCGCATTGCACCTAGTACTGTTTTTCCAACAATTAATACACGTATATCCTCACTTGGAGTATTTTCAGAGCTTGTGGTATTTTTCAAATATTCTTGTACAATGATAGGAGAGCTATTATTAATAAATAAAGCATCTACTATTTCATGAGCTGTTCTACAATTTGGAGCCAGAATGGTACCCATACCCCTAGTTGCATTCGGGATTTTTATTACAACTGGAAACTTAAAACGAGTCATTACCTCTTCGAACATGTATGCATTACTAATCAAGAGAGTTGTTGGTATCTTTAAACTTGGAATACCTTTCAGTGCTTGAAAGCACCTAAACTTGTTTCGAGCTAAATATAATGCTTCTGCTGACAGGGTTGTTGGAATACCCATTAATTCGAATTGTTTCAGACAAAATAACCCTAGCTCGGTCTGCGTTCGACCTATTCTAGGGATAACTCCCGCTATTCCTTTCAATGATTGATCAGCGAATATTGCATCAATATCACGATTACTTATCATTGGAGATACGTACTGAGTTGATAAAAAGACACTTGAATGATTTTTTCGATGATCCAGTTCTTTGAGGAGCTGATTTGTAGGAAAATACTCACGATTCTTACTCAATACTCCAATTTGGACCATTTATCTCACAATTTTTGATACTGGAATTTTAATCCTAAATATCTATTCCTTATCTAGGAATTATTATAAGATTATTTGATCTCTAAATATCTCAATAAAAGATTATTTCTCTCCTCAAAAAAGATTTTTTTTAAAACGTCTTATACTGGAATATGGCCCCGCTCAGATTCGAACTGAGGTCAGAGAGCATGTCCAAACGGATCATTCATTAAGAACCGTTTTATAGAACCCTCTATGATGGTCCACTACACTACGGGGCTCGATTTAGCGAGTAGGACTGGAAAAAATCAAGATATTATCTATTAGTTCAACATGTGTTATTAACATTCGACGACAACAATACCGAGTCAATCCAAAATCATCAAGAAGTTCACCTGCATCCACTCCTCCTTTTAAACCTTTTAAGAAATCATCATATAAATGAGCAATTACTTTTCCACATGTATAACAGCGGATTGGAATCATCATAGAACTTTTTCACCTTTTCCTTGTTGATTTCAATAATCTGAATCGTCTTGTTGAACTAGTCTTCGACCCCTAGGAGCTCTAAATAGTTCCACTCTCAACTTAGCATCTCTTTCAGGGGTTAATTCTCCGTTTTCCCTCAATATCTCTTTTGTTAATAACCAAAAAACCATGGCTAGAGAATTTCGTCCTTTATTATTGCAAGGAATTGCCAAATCAACACTGCTGACAACGTTATCTGTATCTACTAGTGATACAACCGGTGTACCTACTCGTTGTGCTTCTTTCAATGCCTGTTTATCGAAATGAGGATCTGTTATTAAGACTGCATCTGGTTCCAGATAACGATATCGGCCTTTTATTGTAGGGTTCGTAAAAATACCTGGAATGAATCGGCCTGTGATAGCCGTGGCACCTGTTATCTTCGCAAACATTTCAACGGGATAAATACCGTATGCTCGAACGCTACATGCGACAACTCGTGATAATTTTAATCGAGCTAGGAATTTTGCAGCAATTCGGATTCGTTCATCAGTTTTATGGACGTCTAGGACATAAAGGCCATCGCTGCGAGTACGATAGATAGCCCAGTGCATACTTTTCATACCGCTTGAATTGCCGATTTTTCCCTTATATTACAGCTATAATACAAGTATGGATTCCGGCTTTCAAGTAGTCTTCTAGTGGAGCGAGCAATTCGCCGTCGTCTGAATTCTCCATTTGTCATAAATTCCTCGTTATTATCAATTGTTCCTGCTATAGGAATCATTCTAACACTTTTTTGTATAGGTTAAGTAGTTTTGCGGTTACTTTTGTTGTCAGTATTGCTGCTTTTCTTGTGTTAATAATAAATGAATTCAATAGTTTTTTTCTCTGAATCTGCCCATAAAGCACGTTTTGATTCTACCAGCAATTTCATCAGCATTCGAGTATCAGGAGGTGGTAAGGTAGACCAAGATTGCTTCATTTTAACTATGTCAAATGCTGTGACCATATCATAACCATTTTGAAATGCATACTGATACAGTTCATCCGTAAATGATTTTAATGTTTTCCAGTGTACACGGAGGCGTGTCTTCTCGTCATCCCACCATTTTGCTTTCTCAATCCCTATTAAATAGTCGGAAATCTGCGAAAGCTGCGTTTGGGTTAATTTTTTACGAAGTAATGAATTTTGGAACGGATAAACTAAACTTATCTCTTGTAGATCTAATATATGAAAATTAAGTACTCGTGCAAAATCAAGCATGAATTCTCCCCATGTTATCAACCATTGTTGTTTAAGTTTTGGATCATCTGGAATCATCCATCGCCATGGTTTTCCTACCCATGCAGGGAGTATACCTTTTATCCGAGGATCAGCTTTTCCTGCTTGAAGTTTTGTAGTGGATACAGTTTCCATAGTTTGTGAGGGTTGAATTTTAATAGTGGTATGAGTTTTAGTTACATTTCTTTGCTGAGACATTGTAGATGCTTTGGCAGTTTTTTGCGCTTCTATACCAATTTTATTCAAGTCTGATGATTTTGGCGGAGTTTTTCCCTTTGTCACTTCATTTAAGATTTCTCCAAGTACATCTGTAGTATTCGTTGTTTTCTTTTTTTTGTCTCTTTTTCGTTGCATTTCAGCCATTAATTCTCAGCTTAACCTACAGGCCAGTTTAAAACATCTATTCACTAAAAAAGACGTCCTTATCCTCCAAATTGATCTTTCCACTCTTCATATCTAGTTAATTCTTTTGGAGATACAGAAGGTTTGATACTTTCCATACTTGTTAAAAAATCGTTAAAACTCGGAGCTCTTGGCTGAATATCTTTGTTTTTTAAAGCTCCTTCTGCATCTAACTCACGGATAGGATACATCAAGGCTTCTCGGCATAACAAGGCTATATCTGCTGCAGTATATCCAGCAGTATAGTTAGATAGCTCGATAAAATTGACATTAGAATCCAAAGGTACTCCACGAGTGTGAATCTGAAACATTTTCTCTCTGGCATTTTTCGTTGGTAATGTAATATATACACGTCGTTCAAATCGTCTCCTCATTGCAGCATCTATATCCCAAGGTGTATTTGTAGCTCCAACTGTAACTAATAATTCTTCCCCTGTGCCAAATCCTTCAACAGCTTGTAATAATTGTGTTTTCACACGACGCATAGCTTCATTCTCTGAACCTCCACCTCTAGCTCCTGCTAATGCATCAACTTCGTCAAAAAAGATTATTGAAGGAGCTTCTTCTACTGCACGTTCATAAAGTTCTTTTACAAGCTTTTCTGATTCACCAAGCCATTTACTGATTAAATTCGCTGCGCTTACCGAAAAAAAGGTTGAATCTACTTCTGAAGCCACTGCTTTGCATAAATAAGTTTTTCCACAGCCAGGTGGCCCGAACATCAAAATCCCTTTCCATGGTTTACGTGCTCCTTTAAATAAATCGGGTCGACTCATTGGAAGAATAATTGCTTCTCTTAATGCGCGTTTTGCATTTTCCATTCCTGCAACATCTTCCCATTTAACATTTGGTTTTTCACGTACGATGACACTTGAAATTGCGCTTTCAATTTCATCTTCAGATTCTTTTGAAGATGCTGTTGTAGAAGAACTTGACCTACTCTCAGAAGACCCAGCTATTCCTCGTATTTCCTTCACTCGTAGTATATATTCCATCGCTTTTTGATAATATAAATTCTTCATGCTTGTATCATCAGTAAAATTAATCAATTGCTGTAATTGTTCTGCTGCATTCACGTAGTAACGAACAGCTTGATTTGCTTGACCGCCCTGATCCAGTTTATATGCTGTTGAAGCATTTTTTTTCGCAGCTTCAAATAAAGGGGAACTCATAATTCAGACTCCGATAAATATATTGAACAATAAAAAAACGAGAAAAGGCTTTTACCCTTTCTTGATCTTTTCTAATTCCTTTTGCAACTCTTGGGATCGTATATCTGGAGAAGGCAGTCCAAAATCAGCAGTAGCCGCTTTAGATGCGCTCAATTCTCCGATAATTTTGTCTACCATCTCATCTTCCTCGACATCAGAAGTCATCATTTCAAATCCTTCATCCATAGCATCTGTAGCCATATCAATTCTTTCAGTTTCGATTTCCATTTGATTTAGTACTCCCTCTAACTGAGGAATTTTCAATTGAGTATTCATTGTATGGAGAGTTTTAACTAACCCTTTCAGATCTTTTCCAATAGCTTGAGTGGCTGCAGCTTGTTCTAGTTTGAATTTAATTGCTTTAATCCTACTGGCCATCTGTTGACATCCTCTGGCCATGCTTCTGCTTTTTGCTACATCTTTTGCAAGCAATCGTGCTGTAGTCATATCACCTTGATCGATTGCGCGTTCTACTTCCTTCAACATTGACCTTTCTTCTTTGATTAACTTTTTTCGTTGTCTAAGCATGCGTTTTTCGACCATTCGCAACCTAACGATCCATTTTCGAGTACTTCCTCCTCCTCCTCCTCCTTTCAACCAATTTCCAAATTTATCAAATACCATTTTAAGACCTCAAACCCTCTTCTATCTGTCGTCTCATTTCATCAAGCTTCTTTTTATCCGCTTCTCGCTTTGCAGGTGCGGGTGATTCCGTTATAGGTGTCGTAGTTTGTGATGTTTCAATTTCTGTAGCAGGTGTGGTTCCAGATGTTAATTCAGCCTCTAATTCAGCCATTTGCATGGATATACGATCATCTGCTTCTACATCCATTCCAATTTCTGTGATTGAAGTATCAGTTAATGCTTCTTCCATATCTGCAACTGTTTCGATAGAGTCCTCTAATGCCATCATAACCTCTTCTGTTCTTTCAGGGGATGCTGCCTCTACATTTGCATCAATAGCTGTCTGAGCTGAAGCAAGGGTTTCAGTTAATGTTACATTATCAGCTGATATATCTAATGTATCAATGGTTCGTTGAAGATTAGCTATTTTACTATGTGTGCTTGTAGATTGAGTTAAATATAGTTCACGACGTTTTAGTGCCTGTTGTGCTCCTGGTTTGTTTCCTGACTTTAATAATGTTCTAGCAAGATCATATTGTTCATTAGATTGGCGTTGATAGTTCTTGATCTTAACTTCCATTTGATTTATAGTACGTTTCAACTTAGCTTTAGTTTCTGTGCTGGATGATGGTTTCTTACCTGTTAGGAAACCTTTAAATCTTTTCAATAGTTAAATCAACTCGCTTAATTATTTCTGTATAATTATAATTTTTGATACTTTAAAGTCTTCAGCTTTACCTTAGTCTTAATATTCTTAAGAGTTACTATTAGTACTTGCTTAAAACTAATTACTGGTAAGATTTCAAAGAATATTCATTCTTTATACATTTTATTCATGAAATCTCAATCGAGAAGTAGAGATCCTTTTTCTTCATCTTTCTTTCTAAATTGCTGGGAAAGAAATCACAATTCCATCAAGAGTTTCAGTTTTAACAGCAATTTTTTGTTGTATTAGTTTCTTTAATACTTGATTAATACGTTCTATTGACCATGAGGTTTCTTGTACGATTACAGTTAGACCGATTTGTCCATTGAATCTTGCTGCAAGCTCTAGAATTACCTGATGATCATCGCTAATACTGGGATCGATAAACTCTATAATTTTCATTCCTGCCAATTGACGGATGCCGTGAATCATTTTATTCTCAAGCAGTAATTCAAGAGTTACTGTAATATCATTAAGAGCAGTAGTAATGCCTTTACTTTCATCATTTAGTTTTAAAGCTAGCTCAGAAACCGAAAGTAATCCACCTGTTCGCGATCGTTCTTGTTTTCCAATCTCTAGAACCCTTAATGCTAAATAATTATAGTATTCCTCTTGTCCTTTGAATCGTTTGAATAATCCAGGCTTTTTTCCAACATCATAAATTCCGATTGCACGGGGTAAACCTAATTCCTCACGTAAATCCATTAAATGTTGGGCCAATTTGGGATTTTTCTTAATATTAGCTTTATGCCTTTTTTCCAGTGTTTGGAGTTCAGAGTGCAGTTCTTGAACCTTTTGACTCATGGTTGCAAGGGATTTGAGTGCCATTTCCGCACCTTTCCTTTTCATTTCCGCTTCTCTTGTAAGTTTTTCTTCAATTCTCCGTAAACCCATATTGGTGGCTATCCTGTCATTCTTAATCTAGGTTCTAAGATAATAATATATACTGAATTTATAATTCTTTATAATCCGATACTCCAGATTATCATAGATGAACCATTTGATTCAAAAATTTTTGTCTAATAACATTAATTGATTCATTATTACTAGTATTAATCTCCATCGGATCAGGTATAAACACACAGCCTATATTCCAATCATAAATATCTGGGTGAGTATTTTTGGCAAATTTTACCCTTCTTTATATACCATAATATGTAGAGATTTTCCATTCTTATAAGTAACAAAAAACTGTTCTTTCATAGTGAGAGCTCACTCGGTGCTCATTATGGAATCTAAAGTACCTTCTTACTATTGTTCTTTTTGTGGTGCATTGATTCATGAATATGAGTTCCAAAAATGTTTGAACTGTGGAGCAGCATTCTGCCAACGATGTGCTTCGCACCTTAATATTAACAGTACACAAATCAAATGTCCGTGTGGTAGTTCTGCAATCGAAATAAATAACGAAACCAATAATCTAAAAAGTGAATTGATCGAAAGGATTTTCGCATTAAAAAGTGCCTTAAAAAAAGTAGGTTATCGTCCAGTTATCGTGCTAAAACGTACTGGCCAACTTGAATCTCGTTTACGACCTTACCGAAAACAATTTTTAATACCTAGAAATGAGATTGATAAAATCTTTCTTGAAACTAAGAAGGTTGAAAGTTTTATTTTAACTGAGTTCACCGAATACTCTTCTAAGCTAAAACGCCTTTATCACAAAATTATGGGGCTGAATACTTCATTTACTGACAATAGGAACCTTATACTTCAACTTTCTTTATTTCAAAAACACATAAACAGTTTCGATACTACAGTTCAACCAAAACTTCAGCCAATTAATGATTTAGTGGTACAATTAGAAGACCGATGCCAACAGATCGAAGAAATGACTAAGAAACTTGGACAATATTTTAAAATATTTCTTTTTGATCCTGGAGAACTTGGAATTGGTTTTTTCCCAAATATTGAATTGCAAAATAATCGAATTCGTAGAGTGATAATTGATTTAGTAATTACTACTGATAAAATTATAATGCTCCGTAATAAAAGAGATAGATTTATTAAACAAAAAACCATTATCCATGACGAATTTCCTCCAGAGGATCTGATTGAAGTTCAAAAAACTAATCGTGCGGTACTTAAGCGTTATAAACTACAAATTACAACCATAAAACATGATTATGAATTAAGGTCTGACTCTCATACTTTGATGCGAATCTACGACTCCCTTCAATTAAGCTATTTTGGACGTCCTAACGCTATATATACTTTTGAACCTTTTCGTGACTGGTCATCAGAAAATTATCAGGAAAAAATCCTAAATGCCATTAATTTTCAAAAGGAATCCTTGAAAAATTCAGAGATTCCCCCAGATCCATCTCCTGTACAGAATAAAGAACCTGACTTCGTATCTGGAGTACTAGATGATCGTCTACGTGATCTTCGACTTCGGAAACAAGCTAATGAAAAAGCTTTACAAGAATTAAAGGAAGGGCGTAAAAAAGTTGCAAGTCGGGATTATTTTGATTTAGTTAAGCAATTTGAGCTAGAATTGGCTAAAATCAATGATGCAATTACAGAATTGTTAATTCGTACTGGTAGGACGAATATTCTACATTAATTAGAATATTCTAGATTAGAGTGAACTACCTTGCCCTAAAAGTTTGTTAAATATTTTTTAATTCCCGTCTGAAATCAGAAAGCCATCGAGAAGCTTGTAATTCTAGTTTTCGCAATTCATCCTGTTTTAAAAGTTGCCCTGGTTTTTGAGTATCCATCCAACTAATCCAAGCGTCAATATCTCTAGTGACCCAATGATCGCTTCCATACACAGAAACTTTTGTTACGATCGAGATTAACTCATCGAGATAAGGTAATATCCTATCTACAGTAGCAATGGCTTCTAAACGCATTAAATCAAGTAATTCGATTGAATTTGCTACAAATTCAGCTGCAATAGAAGGTAGCTTTTTAATTTGTCCATAATCGATACGATCTTGGATATTCTCATCTAAACCCTCCGTTATTCGAAGTTTCCTTAGCCCATAGGGAAATTTATTCCCTAGTTCTTCTTTACGAATGAACTCATCTAAATCAAACTGATATCCTTCTAAAGCTGCTCTAATCGAGACTATTGTGGATAATAGGTTTTTATGCTGTTTATGAAAAATATTTGGATCTAGTTCTCCCCGGTCGTATGTACGTGAAAGGAGATCTAGAGTTCCGATACTAGCATAAAGTTGTCCTTCTAATTCCCAACGTTTTGATAATGTTTGCGGAAACGACATCAATTGTAACCTAACCTAAATATTCTAATTGTTTTCTAATTGTGTACAATTCTTTGGTGTATTTCTTATATAATCGTGAATATTCAAATATTGAGATTTCTCCTGATGAATATCTATCCTCTAATGATGCTAGTAATTCAGACAAAGCAATCCGTTCAGACTCAAGATCTTCACGCATCGACAGACTGACTTGTTTTTTATTTTCTGATGGCAGGGTATGAACCATCTGTTTGGCTCGTAAGCGAGCAAGTTCTTCGTTCTTCTCCTGTAATTGCTGATTCATTGATGATAATTCAGTTCTTAAAGCTGTTGTTTCAATATTAGCTGATGATGTACTAGAAGGAGTTCTTGGTGATTCAGTCATTTTTACTACAGTATCTCGAACTGTTTTTGCAATTTCACCTCGAGGAGTTGGTGGTACTCGTGACATGAGGTTTTTTAATGCAATAACAACCTGATAAAGATGAAATTCAGCACGCCAATTATCTAAAATTCGTAATTGAACGAAATTATCCTCATCAATATTAGGATGATCCATCCAACCAACCGCAGTAACAACAGGAGGCACATTAGGAAAATATTCTGGTAAAAATACCTCAAAAGAAAACATATTTCGGCCACGATTAGTTGTATAAGTTAAAGTACCTTGCCATCTAGCTAAAGAATCTCCTACAGGCGTGAAACCAGAGGCAGCAGTGTTAGAATATACTAATTGGGCTTCTCTTGCTAAAATGAAATCTCTATCCATATTAAATACACCAATATTGAAACTTAATATCAAATTTTTATTACTTATAGATAAGTCTTCGTAAGGCTTTCAAGTAAACCATTTATGATCCTCTTAAAAAAGGCTAAGAATAAGGAACATAAATGTATAAGAAATTAGAACAATTTTCTCCTAACCGTTTTTAAGGAATTTTCATCCTAAATAGTAGATTTTACTACTAATAATAGGCAGTAAAATCTTTTTATGACTGTTTATCGATAGAATATGACAAGAAACTTTCTTTTTGGGAATTATGCTACAAAACTAGTTATGTAGAATAAAAGTGCATTATCTTATATTTTTGTCGAACTTAAAAAAGTGATAATTTCTTCTCCAAGG
>JAUUVJ010000433.1 GCA_030589605.1 Candidatus Hodarchaeota archaeon
TTGAATTTTTATAAATTTATTTTCAATTTATCTTTTGTTTACTTTCTGAAGCCAAAACTCTTTATGATAGGTGTTAGAATTTCATATTTTCGTTTAATAAAAGTTTTTGTAATTAATTTTTACAGTTTTTTCAGAACAATTAGCTTTGATTTCATTCTGTAGAAAGACATTTTTCATAAAAAAAATAGAACCATCTTTTTTCATCAAATGGAAACCAAATAATCTCTATATTAAGTTATAAATCCCTTTTTCAATGAGGTTCATTTATCTAATATTTCACCAAAACCTGATTTCTTTTTCATTTCTAAAATATATATAAAAAGTTCATTCCCTAGCAAAGTTAACCTTAAGGGGAATTTGAAATAACTGATATTCGCTGATGACAGATTGGACAATGACCGAATACTTTTAACCATTCAAGTAGATGTGTACGATGAAAAGAATTCCCACAACTTGAACATTTTGTCTTAGGTTCAGAAGGATAAATTTTATGTCGACATATTATGCATTGAACTTCAGAACGTTTAGACCTTTTAGAATCAATTCTAGAACTAACAGTAGATTCTATTTCTCGATTTCCAAGAAGTCTTTCTACTGCTAATAGCTTATCTCCTTTATTATCTTGCTCCAATCTTCCAGATATTTCTCCTTGATCTAGTGCATGATTGAGTATTTGTTGAACTAAACAATCATCAACTTTTTGATTATTATTTATGAGAATTTTTTCTACTTTGTATTTTAAAAAATCGGTTTCAATTTTATTTCTTGGACGATTCAGGTGTTGATTAATCGAATTAAAAACAATTTTTCGAACTTTAGCTAAATAAACCATATTTTCATATTTTCGATCAATCTGATTAATGGTTGATTCACTGAACTTTAATATTGCTTGTAATGTATTCTGAATTTGTGGTGTACGCATAGCAGACGATCTTAAATCAAACTCAGAAGAAGTTACTTTACCTAGGTTTTCCATTTCATTATGAAGCTCATTGAGTTGAATAAGAGAGGTTTTTATTGTGGAAAAAGTTTGAAGAGGTTCTATTAAATCAACTAAAACGACAGTTTTTTGAATTTTCAGACTTCTTTCTCATAATTCATCGAAATATCTGTAATATTCCGAAAAGAACGGCTGTCTAAGTCTTTTATTTATAAAATATAAGGAGAATAAACAAAAAAGTACACCACTAGTTACAACAAGGTTATCACTAGTGGATGAAAACCCAGAGATCAGTCCATTAAGGATAAATGCACTACAAAGAATTACTACTAGACCAATAATGAAATTCCCAGTTGTTTTATTCCGTGATAAACGTGAGAGTCTAGCTACTCGAGTGGTCATTTTTCCACCTAGTGCATTTATTATCAATTAATACAACCTAATTTTCTTAATAAGCTCGTCTAGAGAAAGAGTCCGCAAATCATTCTTAAAATTAAGTTTCATGGTTTTTTATTTCTGATCATTTTGAGGAAAAGGTTTCGTAGTAACCAGGTTGCACTAAGGCATTACTATAGTCTTTCTCGACAATTGTAGAGGGTAAAATAACAGTATTTTCTATTCTTATGTTATTATTTATAATAACATTTTCTCCAATAATAGAGTTTTTTATTTTTGACGATTTGGATAGTTTAGCACTTGGATCTACTAAATTTCCATTGCTCCTACGATTTGAGCTTTTCTCTAGAAATTCCACATTAAATCGCCATAGATCATGTGAATTGCTAAAATGATAAACTTTATCTGTAATCAATCCCCCCACACGTTGTCCATTTTCAATTGTTTTATTGATAACTGTAGCTAATTCATATTCTTCTCTAATACTTTTCTTAATCTTATAGAGTAGATTAAAAATTGAGTTGGAAAATACATAAAGGGCAGCAGAGCTAATATCACTGAGAATATCATCCAAAGTTGTAGGTTTTTCTCGTATCTCCCATACCTGTCTATCATGGTAGTCTACTGTCGATGATGACTTCATTTGATTGAAATCCATCTTTTCTAATGAAAGAGTTATTGCATTTCTTTCTTCATTATGCAATACACCTAATTGCTGCAAATATGAAGCATGAAATAAAGAATCTCCTGCAATAACAAGAAAATTTTCCTTTTTAGTATAATCTTCTAGCTGCATTACTGCATGTGCTGTTCCAAGAACCTCTTCTTGAACGATAAAAATTATGTCAAGCTCAGGAAAGGTTTTTTGGATATATTGAGTGATAAGTGTATCATTTTGACTAATTACAATTCCAATTCGCTTGATATTTGCTTGTAATAGTCTACTTACTGAATGGTGGATTATTGGATTGTTCAATAGGGGCAACATAGGTTTTGGAGTATGTAAAGTGAATGGATGAAGTCTTTTTCCTTTACCAGCTGCTAGAATGAACCCAGGGATTCCCATTTTCATTTACTTCTTATATTACTGTTTTTTGTTCAAATTAGTAATGGTAAAAATTTATTAATTAAGGATTTTTTTGAAATACTAAATAATATTGTCGGGACATTATGCCTGATTAGGTAAAAAACATCTTTGAAAGTTCAAGAAGAGTATATAAGTAAACATATTGAGTTTGGAGAAGAAAATGGTTAGACTCAAAGCAGTTCACATAATCACTGATGATGGCTTCACCATTTATAATCAATCATTTGGAGCAACTGAACAGGATCAAGATATGGTTGGGTCGTTGATTGCTGCTTTAACATCTTTTGGTAAAGAAGCTATGGGAGAAAAATTGTCTTCAGCTGGTTTTGGAGAAGCTGATTTGATATTAGAATCAGGGTCAAGAATAGTTGCAATCGTTGTTGCAATTCTGGATAAAGAACACAAAGAACGTGAAGAATTCACAATCAGAAGAGATTTGTTAAAATTTGTAAAACGAATTGAAGAATTGTACTCTGAAGAGCTTAATGATCCTATATTCCAAAAGAACGCGTTTTCTGACGTCGGTACAATGATTTTTGCTTATTTCTTTCGTGATAAA
>JAUUVJ010000323.1 GCA_030589605.1 Candidatus Hodarchaeota archaeon
CCTATTTTCCGTTTAATCCTCCTTCTTCTTACAAATGGAACTTTTTTGAGAGATTCAGGGTTATTATGATATTTCCCTGTTAAAACTCCATTTTGTAACGGGCTCCAGCAAATGATTGTAATCCCAAGTTCTTTAGCAGTATCTAAAATCCCATTACTTTCTATTTTTCGATTTACAAGACTGTAATTCACTTGATTAGATGCTAAAGGTAATCCTCTTCGTTCTAGTATATCGTAGGCTTCCCTCATCTGCTTAGTAGAAAAATTACTCACCCCTACAGCTCGAATTTCACCGCTTTCTACCAGATCGGCCATTGTATTTAATTGTGATTTAAGTGAAGAAAAGGAATAAGGCATGTGGATTTGATGAAGATCAATTGTATAAGGATGAAGATTTTCTATTCGTTTACCAATTGTTTTCTTAATTGAACCAGCCCATCTCATCATAGGCATCCATTTTGTAGCAATAACTACTTCTTCATCTTTTATGTTGGCAGCTTGAAGGCCTGCAGATAATCTTCTTTCGGATCTACCAAAACCATAAGCTTCCGCGGTATCATACCAATTTATACCATTATTATAAGCTGTTTGTATGATGTCATTAGATTCTTCATCTGAAATTGGACGAAACATGAATTTGAATATCCGACTTCCTGAAGAAAGCATCATCACTCCTTGACCAATAGGAGTTATCTGAATATCAGTTTTACCAAGAGATTGAACCATTTTTGATCCATTTTGATCTTCATTCATATGCTTTTCACATCTTATCGTCTTAAAATTTCTTATTAATTTGATTTTGATACTGAATTCAAAATCTATTTATCACCCGATCAAGATGTTTTTGGACTCATCTAGAAAAATGATTCTTATTCCAATTAATTTCATCCAGTAATACTTAAGATCTGAATGGAAACTCGTTATGTTACTATTTCTATCAGAATCGTCAGAAAGAATATTTCAACTTTCTATTTCTGTTCTAGATATTCTAAAAACTACTGGGCGTTTGTAATCTGGACAACAAAACGATTGGCTATTTGGTTCTTCAAACCAAGGATAACTTCCACCTGAATCCATTATACGAATATAAGGATAAATGGAATTAAGTGCTGCGGGGCAAAGTTTGTTTAAATCTTCAGGATAAGAAAATTTATCTCCAACCTTGTGTCCGATTGGGCAATCGCCTGCTTCAAGAATTTTAATTATTTCTAGCTCGATTTTGTATGGTGACATGAAAATGAGATCTGATGTATGATTTAAAAAATCTTTCTTCGATCAATATGTCACTAAGTACACTGCAATTTACTTGCAAAGCTTCATTCAATGGGCAGCAACAAGTAAGCATGATGTATATTTGGACACCCAAATTTGACTCATCTTTGGTACTTTCTGTCTTCTCTTGAACTTTTTATTGATTCTCTAATTCATAACATTTACCAGTATTATAAATTTCAACGAGTCCTGACCCTACGGTTTGCATGGTTCCAGCTAAATCCTAAGATCACTTTGCATTTCGTGCAGAAAATGACATCATAATCGTCTTTTTTAACTTCTTTGTTTTTCCTCGCGTCTGATCCTGATCTATTGCTAAGAGGCATTTCCACTCTCATAACCATCATATCATCAGTTTGGGCTCTATCTTTAGAATAGTCTAGTTGAATATTTTCTTTACAATTGGGGCAGATAAAATGCTCTGGATAAATAACGACCATTGTGCATCACCTTCCTTAGGAGTATCTTAGACAAAATGAATGATTAAACAACTTAAAAAAATTTCTTTTTTTTCTTCCTCTCCGAAAAGATAACCACCAGTACAATCTGTACTATGTCATCTGGAAACATTATTTAGGCATTCTTAGCGAGGTTACTAGTTTATCCTTTCACTTTACAAAACCAATTTGAGAATAACTGTACTAATTGACCAAAAATTTTAAAGATCATTAGCTATATTGTTCCTCTATGAAATCTCTTTACATTAAAGAATATGACGCAATAGTAACTTACTACGATCTAGGAGAGAGTGAAGATATTCTCATTTTTCTTCCTGGACTGAATTGTCCTGCAATGCCTCTTTTTGCAAACTTAGTTTACCATCCCTTGTTTACCAGATATCGCTCCATCCTAGTAGATTACATCGGATGTGGAATGAGTGATTCATCTGAATTCTTTGATTATACCATGGAATCTCATGCTAAAATTGTATTACGAATTTTGGATCACGAAAAAATAACTTCTTGTACAATAATTGGACATAGTATGGGAGGTACTGTCGGAATTTATGTTGCAGACATGCAACCTAATTTAGTTAAAAAATTGGTTATCGCAGAGAGTAATCTTTCACCTGGTGGAGGTGTTGGTACTAAATGGGTTACTAGCTTCTCTGAACATGATTGGGTTGAGAAAGAATTTCTTAGATATATGATGGAACAACGTAACCAAGCTAAGGAAGGTGATGAAATGAGTGGACTTATGATAGTTTTATGGAAAGATGCAGATCCACGTGGGGTTTATTTGAGTGCACTATCATTAATTACTCTCCCTGATGCTTTCAAAGAGATTCTTTATAATCTAAGGATTCCTAGATACTTTGTATATGGAGAAAAGAATTTTCCTAAAGATCGAGCAGAAACTACTCCGGATATTCCTGACCCAGAGGAATTGAAGAACCATGGAATCAAATCAATGATTGTACCTAACTCTGGACATATTATGCAAGTAGATAATATGAAAGGATTCATTGAAATCATTTACAAGTGTATTAGATGAAAAAAATAAAGAAAGATAAAAAAATGTGATCGTTATTGAGGTGGAAAGTGCTCCTAAGCCCACCAAAGTCGCATTTAAATCCAAACCTCCGTTAATATACGCCATTACACGAAATCCAACATGGCCAGTATCTCCTAAAGCAAGTAAAAAAAAGGCAAGGAGAAATCTAAAAGCAATTTCTTTATGATCTGTATCAATTTTTTGCTTTGTTTTCGTCATTAATCCAACGAAGAACCAAATAAAAACTAAGTAAATCAAATTAAAGGAAATTTCCATTAAAATCTGTGAATCATCAGCCATAAAGCATCAACAGAATGTGAATCTCTCAAAATAATGAATAAAAAATATTTAATCTCGGTCTCCTATCCCGAGATAAATAAAGATCATTAATAATTGCTTTAGTAGAAAAATAATATCATAAAAAAGCCACAATGCCATTAAGGCTGGGGATGAAAAAGCACGATTCTCTAATCTGGCGAAATCAAGGAACATATATATTGCAAAAATTACTGCACTTACTTAACTTATAATCAAGTAAAACACAGGATTAGCACTTAATGTAAAAAATCCAATTAAAGCGAATATAAAGAATCCAATGACTAATACAACAGCAATTTTCGATATTTGATTGATTCTTTTGTATATTTGACCAGAAAACAGGTAAGCTAGAAATGTTACAACAGTTGTCGTTCCAACTGCCCCTACAACTATTGCTGGATCTAAAGCAAGTGCTATATACACAATTAACGAAAGAGTAATACTACTACAAACTGCGAATGCGTACAACAAAATTGTTGCTGTGGATTCACTGAATCCTGATCCAAATAATATACCAAAAAACAGGATTATTATGATAATAAACTCTCCACCAGATCCTATCCAATATAAAGGCAAGATTGTATCGATACCTAAGCTTAGCATAATAAAGACAGTAATGCTTGAGATCGTCAGGGCAAAGCCAAGATGCTTATAAGCCTCAGCTTTGATATCATAACCACTCCATTCCCTAGTTTGAATTTCATATGCGTAAGCCATAACAATTCATCTCTTTGTTTTAAGAATAACTTTTGAGTTAAAAATTTTTTATGACTAGCTTTGAGGATTATAATCTTAGCTTCCATTAAAGAAAAAAATCTTGTTCCTATTTCATAAGATATTTATATACATTCTTACCTAATTAAAAGTGACTAATGTAGAAGAGGAGTTACCATGAAAAGACCGCCTGAACATATAGGAACAAAAACAGTAATTGCAGACATTGCCGAACCCGAATCCTAATACAGCTCGACAATACGAACAAAAGAGATCGAAAAATGGCACATACAACGAAATAAAAACAGAAATAACTTATAGGAAGATTATAAAGTATGCTTTTGTATTTTTTTTTGGTGGAATTATGTTAAATTTTCTTTTAGCATTTCTAATGGGGAAAATATGAAAGAGAAGAAAAAGATTTTAAGTCATGCTTGTAGAAATTCCAGGAATAAATGTACTGGAAAAGAATCCAAACGTTTATTATCCCGAAAAAGCTTAAGTAATTCCCCAACTTTCCAGGAAGGATAACGTGTTGAAACATTATTAATAAATTTGCTTTCTAGAAGAGGAATAGCTTCATTTCGACGGCGTCGATGTCCCAAAGGATATAATATTTCGATTCTATCAGTTCTAGAACCGTCTTTAAAGAATATTTGAACAGAATTGGTTATAGCTCGCTTTTCTGGGTCATGGTAATCCTTTGTATATTGAAGATCCTCTGTAACATCCATTTTTTCTCGTAATTCATCTATTCGCGGATCCTTTGCTCTTTCATCTTCATAATCTTCATAAACCACATTTCCGCTTATCAATCCAATTGCAACCATATAATGCAAACAATGATCTCGATCTGCGGGGTTATGCAAAGATCCTTTTTTATCTATTATACGAACAGCTGCTTCGTGAGTTATAATTTCAACACGTTCAACATCTTTAAGACGATCCTTTACTTTTGGGTATAGTTGAATTGCAGCTTCTAAAGCTGATTGGCCGTGAAATTCGGCAGGATACCCAACCTTGAATAAAACATTTTCACATACATAACTACCATAAGGACGCTGAAATTTGAACTTGTTTCCTCCCCAGATTCGGTCATAAAAACCCCATTTAGGTGCACTCAAACAACTATTATAACCCATTTCCCCACGTAATGATTGAATAGCAAAAAATACCCCCCGAGATGTAGCATCTCCTGCTGCCCAGCTCTTCCGTGATCCTGTATTGGGAGCATGACGATATGTTCTAATTGGTCCAACGTCAACCCAAACCTGAGAAATAGTATTAATAATTTGTTCCTCATTACAACCAAGCATACCAGCAGCTACAGCTGCAGAAGCAAGCTTTACAAGTATCACATGATCTATTCCTCGTTGATTGAAACTATTTTCAAGAGCCATGACCCCTTGAATCTCGTAAGCTTTTATCATCCAAGAAAACACATCTTTTAGGATTAGAGGTTTCATTCCATTGCTGATATTTTTCCTAGAAAGATGATCCGCTAAACTTAGAATTGCACCTAAATTGTCGCTCGGATGGCCCCATTCAGCTGCAAGCCATGTGTCATTGTAATCAAGCCAC
>JAUUVJ010000393.1 GCA_030589605.1 Candidatus Hodarchaeota archaeon
AACTTTATTCAGTAGTTGTAACGAGAATTCAGAATATGATTTTGGAAAGAGCGATATTGCATTCTCATGAAGTGAATAAAACCTTGTTGGTCGTCCTGAACCCTTCTTCTGCTCTTTTTGAATGATTAGGTTATTTTTTTCTAATTCTAAAAGATATAATCGAACTGCAGTTATACTCAAATCTAAATCTTCGGCCATCTTTTTAACTGAGCATCCGATTTCATAATCTTGGATAGGACAATTAACTAATAGATATTGTAGAACCCTTAGACGAGTGGAAGAAAAATATTTTATTAATTCTTGAGTCACAAATTCAGCTCCATAGAATAATGCTTAACCTTTATTTTAAAAAAAGATCGAATTTTTTTTCCCAATGTTTGTCATTAAAATTTGATTTAGAGAGAAACAAGAAATTCACAGGATTTAGAACCTCGCAAAATTGTTTGTTTGGTAGTTACCATTACATTGTCACCAGTTATATGTTCAAAATTTTCCATCAACCAATTTGGAGAACAGTTACAGATGACGGGAGATTCTATTAAACCTGATACGACAAGTGGGCATTTGCACTCTGAATAAGATACTTTTATAGTAGTTTCATCAATTTTTTGATAAATATTTTCGTTCATTTTATGATTGATTCTTTCAATAAAATCATCGAGATTCCTTGTACTATCCCAGGATTCTTTGAAGATGTCACCAGAATGTACTTGAGCACAGGCTCGACCAGTCATCTCTAGTATCTTCGGCCAGGTTTCATCATTTAATCTCTCAATACCCTCAATAAGACCTGAAAACCATTTTTTTAAAAAAATAAATAGATCTTCATCCATAGGGTAAATCGTATTATTATTTCTCAAGGTCGAGACCATGATCTGTTCTATTCCTTAAATTCTTTTCTATTTTCCAAATAATATGAAGTTCTAATTTCGGCAAACACATGGAATTGTAAGACAATCTGGAAGGATAGGTTTTGCAGCTGTGATATTTAAGTCATTTTCTGTTATTTTCCCGCTAATTGCTTTACCTAGAAGATCTAAAAACTGATCTGTCGAGTGGGGACCGAAAATCATCAGCTTTGAGAACAGTTCTATCTCAATCTTACGTAATTCATCAGCGATATCGCACACAGAGTAACAACCACTCTCAATTTGTGTTCTTGACATCCTTAAATTATTTATCACGTTGATAGAGGGTGGATTTCGTTTTTCAAATAGTTCTCCGGCTGTAGATGCTAAAACTGCCCATTTCCATCCAAATCTGGAGAGAATTTCTTCTAATTCGGCTTTTGCCTCATTTAATGCTTCATCTTCAAGGGGTTTCGATTCAGGTATCATAAGCATTCGTATTGCATAGAAAACTAGGTTTTATAAATTTATTCATTTTTTAATATTTTTATTGTTTTAATTAATTTATCAAAAGCTATCATTTAATCCCTCGATTATGCGAAATTATCCAGAAATATTTGGGATAGGACTATTAATTGGCATCATTACCACATTAATAGTACAACATTAATAAAAAGAAGAGTGAAAAATAATAATGATGAAATAAAGAAGAAAAGAAAAAAGAAGAAGTAAGAAGATCTAATTGGGAAATAGTTAATGTAACTCTTCCTCAGTATTTTATTTTATTTACCTACGGCTTTAGCTTTTATGTGTGTGGCTTTATGACTCTTTCTAGCTATTCCACTCATTTGAGTTACAAATTCAGCAAATCGCTTACCTTCTGCAGCTGACATATTAGCAATTATGAATCGATCATCAGTGATACCTTCCTTTTTCATCCATCGTCGGATCTTTCGGTCTCGCTTTAGAGCAAATTCATTCCCAGAGATATAATGACAATCTTGGGGATGACAACCAGTCAACATCACTGCACCAGCACCAAGTTCAAACGCACGTTTGATAAAGTCTATATCTATCCGACCAGAACACATTACACGGATAATTCTTGTATTTGTAGGATATTGGATACGACTAGTGCCAGCTAGGTCAGCACCACCATAGCTACACCAATTACAGCAAAATAAAAGGACTTTTTCCGACGCATTATCTCGTAGTGCTATATCAACTTGTTTTAAAATCATTGCATCAGTGAAATTAGTCATTGTTATTGCATCTTTGGGGCAATCAGCAGCGCAAGTACCACAACCTTTACACAAGACTTTTATAACATTAGCAGGAGTTTTCTTCTCTTTATCAACAGAAATCGCGTTATATGGACATCTAGTTGCACAAATACCACATGAATTACATAAAGCAGGATTCACAGAGGCATATAAAGGCTCTACTGAGAATTCTCCCTTTGTGAGAACTCTTGTTACTCGTCCTGCTGCAGCACTTGCTTGAGTCACTGCTTCTCGAATATCTTTTGGTGATTCTGCTCCGCCAGCAATGAAAATACCATCAGTTGGGGTATCGACTGGACGTAATTTTGGATGTGATTCAATATAGAATCCTTTGGGATCCCTTCCCACAGGGAATGGAATCGGATATAGGGGACCTTCAGCGCCAACAGATAGGACAACCATATCGAATTCTTTGGTGACTAGCTTTCCAGTGGTTGTATCTTCAACAGATACGATAAGCTGGTGGTCCTCGCCAAATTCTTGAATCTGGGAAGGACGACCACGGATATATTTGATTCCTTCTTCTCTTGAACGAGTGTAAAGCTCTTCAAAACCTTTACCAAACGCCCGAATATCCATATAAAAAGTAGAGATATCAACTTCAGGCCAATGTTCCTTTATCAACAAAGTATCTTTGATACTTTCCATACAACAATAATTTGAACAATAAGGATTGAATCTTACATCCCTAGATCCAACACAATTGATGAAAGCTACACTTTTCGGCCTTTTGAGATCACTAGGTCTTACAAGGTCACCTGAAGTTGGCCCAGCGGCATTAATTAATCGTTCAAATTCAAAAGTCGTTACCACATTTGGATATTCACCCCATCCGTATTCAGGAATCTTCGAGGCATCAAAAATCTCAAATCCTGTTGAGATAATGATTGTTCCAACCTTATAAGTGTACTCCCGTTCAGAATCTTCATAATTAATAGCTTCTTTATCACATGTTGTAGTACATTTTCCACAGGCTAGTGGTGACAAACCAAGACAATTTTCTGTATCAATTAGGTACGCTGCAGGCACTGATTGGGGATAAGGAATATAAATTGCTTTTCTCCATCCTAAATTGCCAGAGTATTCATCAATGACGTTAACAGGACAGATTTCAACACAATCGTCACAAGCTGTACAAAGATCTTCATCTACATAACGAGGCTGTTTTTTAATGGTTACTTCGAAGTTACCAACATATCCTTCGATTTTTGTTACTTCAGCGGATGCTATTAAGTCAATATTATCATGGTTTCCTACATCAGCCATTTTAGGGCCTAAAATACAGATAGAACAGTCCATTGTTGGAAAGGTTTTATCTATTAAGGCCATTCTGCCACCAATGGTTGGACTCTTCTCAACCATCACAACCTCATAATCATCAGCCAAATCTAACGCCGCTTGGATGCCAGCTACGCCGCCTCCAACAATAAGGACACGTTTTTCCACGGGTACAACAATTGATTCTACAGGTTCGAGCATAGCGGCTTTAGCTACAGCCATTTCGGTTAATTCTAATGCTTTTAGAGTACCTTCCTCTTTATCATGAAGATGAACCCAGGAACATTGTTCTCTGATATTAGCTACTTCTACTACTTCGGGATTCATTCCAACACGTTTCATAAGTTTTTTCCATGTAGGACCGTGTAATCTAGGCGAACATGCGGATACAACGATCTTATCTATCCCCTGTTCTTTTATAGCTGTTTCAATTTCAACTTGTCCTGGATCAGAACATGTATATGTATTTACTTGTACCAATTCGACATTAGGTAGTTTTTCAATTTTCTCGGCGATTTCATCAATATCTACACTCCCAGCTATATTTTTACCACATTTACAAAGAAAAACTCCGACTTTAGCTTCATCAGTAGTTTTGTCTACACTTTCAGTCATCGAATACACACCTTCTTTATTACTTCTTCTTCTTACTTTGAGCTAACTCAATAAGGTCCTTGATTTTTTGAGTAAATCCTTCCCTTGGATTATTAACGAACTCACCACAAACAATCCCCTGTTCGTGAGAATATATCGCTTCGTGAGGAGGACAACCTTTTTTTATTACTACTAGTTTTTG
>JAUUVJ010000214.1 GCA_030589605.1 Candidatus Hodarchaeota archaeon
CAATATTCGCTATGGCGAGCTCGATGATTATAAAATATAAATTCTCATTAATTGCATTAATTGCTGTACAAATTATTCTCATTAGCTCATCTCAAGCATTTTGCCTATTTATTAATGCCAATCAAAGTATACACCAATCTAGCGCTATTATTGCTGATCATACAATCACAAATATGGTCAGATTAGATCAAATACCAGAATCAGCAATCGTCCAAGCAAAAAATACACTACACATTGCTTATGGACACACCAGCCACGGAAGCCAGATTACTTCAGGTATGACTGGATTACCCGCATTTAACGAAGCTCAAGGAGGAACTGATGGATTATACGACTGGAATAACGGTGGTACCGATGGAGCATTGGATCTTCATGATTATTTTATGTCAGGAGATTTAGGTAACCCTGACCGGATTACTTGGGCAAACAGAACGAGAACATATCTAGATAATTCTGCTAATGATGATGTTAATGTCGTTATGTGGAGTTGGTGTGGACAAGCTGCTACTTCTGATCCAGCTGATATTCAACTTTATCTAGATGTTATGACTGAACTCGAAACAGAATATCCTTTAGTAATTTTTGTTTATATGACAGGTCATACTAATGGCGGAGGGTTAGATGGAGATTTACATTTACGCAATAATCAAATTCGAGATCACTGTATCCAAAATAAAAAAATACTCTTTGATTTTGAGGATATTGAGACTTATGATCCTAGTGGTAATTATTTTGGCGATCTACTTGTAACAGATACATATGCTTATCATAATGACACTTATAGTGGTAATTGGGCAACAGAATGGCAAAATGCTAATCCAGGAGATTGGTATTCATGTGGTTCAGCTCATAGTCAGCCTCTTAACGCCAATATGAAAGCTTATGCGGCTTGGTGGCTTTGGGCAGTTCTAGCTGGTTGGAATAATCCAATAAGTTCTAATTCTAGTTCTAGCACAGGCACTTATACTTCTTCAACATCTAGTTCCCAAGGAGGAAATAGTTCAGGATTATTCCCCACT
The DNA here is from genome assembly GCA_030589605.1 of Candidatus Hodarchaeota archaeon. Lineage (GTDB taxonomy): Archaea > Asgardarchaeota > Heimdallarchaeia > Hodarchaeales > Hodarchaeaceae > Hodarchaeum. The sequence goes on from JAUUVJ010000214.1 coordinate 1,020, forward strand.
AGTTTCCCTGCGATTTGGATTTCTTTACTTGGTATTTCAATAATCATCTTAAAACGTAAAAGATAAGTATTTTCTTTTCTCTTTTTTTTATTCACAAACAATTATAACTTCATTAACTCGTTTCTGTTTTGAAGTAAGAGCATATTTGTAATCTTTTTGATAGAAAGAAACTTTGTCGAAATAAGTCTGTACAATTTCATTCAATTCTTCTATGGTTGGTATCCCAGGATTTCTATAAGATATTACAATTTTAGATTGTTGAAACTTCTTCAAGGTTTCTTGAAATACCTTTAAGTTTTTTTTGGGATCGGTCCATTCACTATATTCAACCTTCAAACGTCTGTGTTTTGATTTAAAATCAATCATATCCTTCCATTCAAAATAATGACAAATACCTTCAAGAAAATGATAATTACTTCGGTAATCAACCCCAACTCCTTTTTCAGATATATATGGAGGATCAAGATAGACTAAATCAAATCCATCTTTCGGAATTGGAATATCCAAAATTGAGTAATTCAATACCCTATTTAGTCTATTATTATTGATTATTGCCCAATTCCCCTCTTGAACAGCTTTTGAGAATAATTCCAAGAATGGAGTATCCCATGTTTTTTTATTCCCAAATCTACGTGAAACAGTATTCAAACGTAAGTTTAAATTCCTTCGATGAAACAAATTAAAAGGTCTTTTCTGAATACATGCCTGAAAAAGAGCAAAGAAACAAAGTGCTTTTTCATATTCATTCGTGATTTGATTAATATTCTGAATTACAATATCTAATGTTTTATTCTCATCAACTGGATAATAAATCCCTTCAAAATTATCTTGGATAATAGCTTTATATTTAATATCTTTTTTCTCCCTGAATAATTTGGGGATTTGCTTGAGATCGATTTTAACTGAATTATTCTCTATTAATGCCTTACCAATGAACCAATTTGACATAAGAAGATCATTATAGACGACTTCCTTCCCAAGTGTTTTGAAAAGATAACTAACAACCCCTGTTCCTCCAAATGCATCTAATACAGTATTAAAAGATAATTTTTGAAAAATCGGTATAAGAAAGCTGATTAGTTTCAATTTACTACCTTGATACCTCGTTGGTGGAAAGGGAAAATCCATACTCAACTTTCCTAAAAAAGTTATAAAATGGGAAAAGGTAAGTTTATTTTCCCAAATGGTTCCTCTAAATATTTCATTACGGTTTATAGTTTTACAATTTCATCAGAGAATGATAATCCCATCTCTACTAATTCAGCTAGAACAGGGGTATAGATTGATTTTTTTACTGGAATATGTACACCAGTATCAGTAATTTTTCCTTCTAATATCATTCTAACACCAATTGCCGCAGGTAGGCCTACCGTCCGTGACATCGAACTATCTCCATTTGGAATCCCATAATCTATCATCGTAGAGGTCAGCTTCTCCTTTCCTTCTGGTAATTCATACTCGAATTGATGAACTAAAATCAACATATCACGTTCACCTTTGGAGTATTGCAATTTCTCTTCCCATTGATGACAAAGTGCATCAAGAGGAGAGATTTTGTTCTTGGGTAATTTTTCTTCTCCAAATAGACCCATCCAAATAAATCTTTTTACAACATCATTATCCTCTGAGAATCCAAATCTCGTTCTGAACGCTTCCTTAGCATTCGCATCATCTGCTACTTCTAATAGCTTATTTGTGAGTTGTTGATATGTGTAACCCTCTGGAAATTCCTGTTCATTAATATCTAGAAAACCTGCTTCAGCAATTTTCTTGAGAGCAGCACACCAACCAGCATTTCGAATAGTACCACGAAACATTGTATTTGTTTCACTAATATTGTAAATGTCTATATAAGGGATTGAATTCCGATTTGGATAAGCCTCATATGATCCTTCTAATTTATTGATGGGAAATGGAGTATAATTATCAAAAAGATTTTCTCCAGCTATATCCTTTATTTCCCCATTTTCTTTGTATTGAGCTGCATTTCGTCCTGCAAGGATAACACCTCTTGGGGACCATGATAACTTGTAACCCCATGGATTTGTATTCGCTTCAGGAGCAGGAAGACCACCACAATATGATTTGAATGATTTGATTTTGCCACCTCTTTCATGAACATCGTCAATTATCTTTTGCGCACTCATATGATCAATACCTGGATCTACACCGATCTCATTTAAAATTAATATTCCAGCGTCTTTTGCATCCGAATCCAATGCTTTCATTTCTGGACTTACATAAGATGTAGTAACCATGTGTTTATTATTCTTTATACAGGATTTTGCAACCTGAACATGATAAGTATATGGCAGTAAACTAACAGCTAGATCACAATCTTTTACTAAAACATCTAAATCATCATTAGATGCTTTTGTGATATCGAATTGCTTCGCAATACCATTTTTGTGGCCATTAATTAGTTTTTCAGCTTTACTCAAGGTTCTGCTCGCGATTGTTACATGAAATCCATTATCTAGAAGATAGGAAACATGTGGACGAGCCACCATTCCAGCACCAAATAATAATACTTTCTTCAACATTTTCACCTTTTTTCATCAGATTGTAAGTTATATTTAACATTGAACAATTTTTTTTAACTAAGTTTTCATTTTCAAAAAAATATAAAATAGTTTTTTCTAAATCTTATCTAAATATTCTTGCAAATAAGTATAATTCGGAGTTAATTCACCTTTATGTGCAATAATTGCATTTTTTATTACTGGAGATAAATCTAAATCGGTAAATGATTTAGAATAATCAGCTTTTGCAATAGCAGGGACAAAAGGAATCAGAGTATTGCTGAAATTTATAGATGACTCCTTTGGTAACTCACACGGAAGATTATCTACAGCTATAATAGCTAAACCTTCTCCCTCTAGTCCCAATTTCGCTTTTTCAGAAAAAGGATTATAAATAAAGACTGGATGATCTGGTTTCGTGGTCATTAAATTTGGTTCAATTCCACCTTCAATATCACATGAAATATCTCCGATAATCTGTAATCTAACACCAATTTTAGATTGAAACATATCTTTCGTAAATTTTTTGGTTAAAAGTCTCGGATATTTATCAGACCAATAAATACCGTTTATAAGTATCGAAAGATATTGGATATATTCCTCAAAAACACCACTATACTTTTTTAAGCCGTGATCATAATAATCCTGTAGCTCAAATTCTCCATCAATCGGTTTTACCATGTGTTCTTCTTTGAAAACTACTTTATACACATGTTTACTAGAAAAATTTTCTGTATTGTAATAAAAATCAGTTAATTCAGTGGGATCTATATCTTTAACAGGAAGTAAATCCAGTACTGATTGAGCTCCCTTTGAAACATTTCCATATCCTGCAAAACCAACAATCATAGGAACAAGTTCATCTGGTAATCCTTTTTCAGATATTTCCTTTCCAACTTCCGTAACAGCCTTCTTAAGCGCATCTAACCCATTATATTCATAAGTATGCTTTAATTTAAGAAACGGCGTATTAATTCCCATAGAAACCTGTACACGATGTCCATATCCCCAAAGTGTTTGGTTCATTCCTGCTAGTCCAGCATAATTTCCAAAGAATATTAATCGAAACCCTTTTTCATTTACTATCTTTTCATAATCGATTAAAGTCGAATTCAACTTTAAAATGCGATTCAACATCGGCATATTTGGGGCCTGACCTTTAATTGTATGGCTAAAAAACATGTAAGTCTTATTCGATTCAAGTATTGATTCTGGTATTTCTTTTATTGCAAAAATAACATTTGCATCAGATAGATCAGGATTAACTCTAGCACCAGCCTCTTCATACTCTGAATCAGTAAAAACGCGTATTGGGGATGATTGAATTATAAAACTTAATGATTCTTTCTCTTTCAATGTTTTAACATGTTCGGGTATGATAGGAGTTCTAGCTTCCCATTTATTCTTATCTTCTAGGCGAATACCTATTAAATTATCCATAAAAGAGCACATTCCTTTGAGTGTAAGAACAACATTATCTTCTAATATATTAGATATCTTAGATTTTGGTTATTCAAAAACTTTGATATTGTTCGATCATTCAGTTGTCTTCAATTGTAAGTTTTTGAATTTAGAGAAATTCTCACCAAATGCCTTATACACTGTTCAAAACAAAATTAATCATTCAAATTTATCACACAGTAACTCATTCCAAGATATTGGGCCAGTTCTTTAGCTTCTTCAGATGTTACTGAAGACCCTTTTAATGAATTAGTTTTATTTTGAATAAAACATCTATTTTTATGTTTAATTTTTCGTTTATCTGATTTCCTATTTTGATTATTAAAAAACCAAGTTAAAAAAGAATTAAACTTCTAAAACAGAATTATTTTAGTTTTTTGTGCTTCTTTATTAATACTATCACCGTTTTTCTGTCTAGAGCTAAGAGTTTTATCCCCTTGATGGATTGCAACTAGAGAAATCGGAACCTCAAGGTCAGGGATATGTTTACGAAACTCTGTCAACCAATTAGGAATTGTATAGAACGTGTTTCGATCATTTAAAGAAAAAAATATAGTACAAGCGGAAGCTCCCCTATAATGACTTGGTCTTAGTTTACCAAAAAACTCTTGACCTGCAGTGTCAACTAATATGAGCTTGACTTTATTATTATCAACCTCAATCTTTTTAGTTGTGATATCAACCCCAAGGGTGGGTAAATAATTAATTATAAATTTTCCCTCTGCAAATTGCCTTATTACTCGAGTTTTAGCAGTATCGGGAGGACCAATAGCACAAATCTTTAACAAATACTCATTTCTAATCATATCTCCACCATTTTCTCAAGAACTTCTCGAGCTAATTCAATAACACAATTCTCAAAATTTAAAGGATTTCTTACGTTTATTTCATGATAATTGATACTAAACTGCTGAGCTAAAGATAAAACTTCCTCAGAAGTAACTTGAGCTTTTTTGGAAAAACGATTGCTTTGTAAATGAAGTAACCTTGAAATAAAGTTTAAAACTGATTTTGGTATTAAATTGATAATTTTGTGGAATTTAGATTTTTTTGTGATAGCTATCAAAGAAATCGGGATTGATTCATCAGATACTTTTGATCGAAACTCTCTTATCCAACTTGGAATTTCAATAAATGTTAAACGATCTTTCAAGGTAAAAAAGATTATACAGGCCGAAGCACCTTTATAATAACTCGGTCGTAACTTTTTAAAACTTTGTTTGCCTGTAGTAACAATAAAAAGTAGTTTAACAAGAGTTTCATCAATCATTATCTTTCTAGTTGTAACATCAACCCCTAATGTTGTTAAATGATTCTTAATTACTTTTCCATTGGAAAAACGTGTTAAAATTTCGCTTTTCCCTACTTTTCCAGACCCAATCGCGCAGATTTTAAGAAGAATATCCTGCTTAACTAGAGATTCTTCCATTTTCTTTTCAACCCTTCATTTACATTGAGATTAATTATATTTAGACAGAATAAAATTGTTTCGTGATATTATGATCTCGATAATATTTAAAATCAACTAGATAATCTATTCTGATGAATATACTACATATAATTGAAATTATATTTAACTAGATTCTTTAGCATGCATTTTTCCAGATCTACATATAATTTTAGGTGATTATTGAATAAAATCAATTACACACACTGCACTGGATAAAAACCCTCAAAATAAGTTAATAAAAAAGATTCAAAATTGATGAAAGACTGAAAGTAAGCAAAAAAAAAGAGGAAGAAAAGAAAAACCTTATTAAAATATTCAAAAAACGGACAATTACTTACCAACGGGAACCATCACTAGAATCGCGACCACCACCACGTCGATTGTCGAATCTTCTTCTCCTTCTTGTATCGTTATGTACTTCTGCTGATCGATCATTTTCCATATTTGCAGAATCAAGTTCAATGACTTCATCTGTGTCTTCTAAGATACCCCACTTTCCTAATGCGAGACGCATGCTTTCTTGAAAAACATTAACATAGACATTATTAATGACGTATGTTTGGCCTTCAGAAACTTTGTCTATCGTTTCATCCCATAAGGTAAGTACTATATTACCAGTC
>JAUUVJ010000202.1 GCA_030589605.1 Candidatus Hodarchaeota archaeon
GCACTGGAACAAGCTTATTCACTTTAGGAGGCATATTCAGTATACTGGGATTGATAATCCTTGGAATTTTAATCAAAAATGACTTTGTTGAAGGGGTAAGAGTCTTTTGGTATTTCTTAACCCTGATAGCTATTGGCAATTTTATTGTAAGGCTTTTATTTCTTAAAAAAACACAACCTTCAAATGATCAGACTGAAAATACAACTAATAGGATTCATGATTTATTTAACCAGTATCGGAATGGATTCATAGTCTTATTAGCAACTATCCCTCTTTTCCTCATTATTTTTTTATTTGATGTAGCTGCTGACATAACATATAATTTTGGAAGGAATTTTTATCTGAATGAAGAAGTTGGGATGAATTATACTGATATTAATCTCACAATGATCGCAGCAACATTCTTAGGAATCATTGGAGGCCTTTTTGCAGGATTTTTTTTGGATCGAAATCAAAATGACGCAAAACTTTTGTTTTTTGTGTACCTTTTACTTCCAGTCTCACTTATTTTGTTATTAAATTCAATCACATTTCCTACATGGACTACTCTTCTTCCTAATGATGAATTAGGCTCTGTCATTGCAAGCACCGCTTTTTTAGCGGTAGTAATAAAATCTGGTAATGATGATATCTGGAGAACTGTTGTTTGGGGCGCTGTTGGACGTAATCTCCCCAGAGAACACACAGGTAAGATTATGGCTATACTTGCTATGTCAACATCATTACTAGGAATCTTTGTAAGCCCAATTTCAGGTTTAATCTATCAAGAAGTAGGAGGACAACCTTTACTGTTAATTACTCTTATTTTAAACTTGATCATTTTGGTTTTACTATTGATTGTGTGGTTAAAGAATTCAAAGAAGAAAGAACCCCAAAGTAATACTGTAAAATAATCTATTATCTATTCTTCATTGGATGTTTTCTAATGGAGCAATTCCTGATTTAGGCATGGAATTTCAGTTTTCTCTATCGATATTTACTTTACAATCACCTCAAATATAATTTTACATTTCTTCTTCAATTAAATCGTTTTATTCATCCATCGAATGCTTTTAATCAATAGAAAACAAAGAATAAAACAGCAAACCAGAAAATTATTGCCTTTAAGTCATAATCTTTAAAAGATAGAGAAGTATATTACTCAAGTGAACTTTGTTTAAAATGGAGATATTAAAATGAGTGATGTAGGCAGTGGGCTTATAAAACTGGCTTATCGGGGTATTGCAGGTTTTTTTGTAGTTCTGTTCTTGTTTATATTTGCATCTATAGGTGTATCCTTTACATTGGCTGGAGGAATTAGTATAGCTTTTTGTTGGATACCAGCGATTTTCCCAGAAATACTAGATACTGTTACTATAAGTGTTGGTGTGCCAATTACTTCTGCTAACGCTGAAATTGCGGTACTTGCACTACTTATAGCAGGGTTAGTACTTCTCGCTGTTGGATTCTTCTTCCTAACAGTTACATATATCATTGCTAAAGGAGCAATTATCGTTGACAAGGAAGTTGCTCAATTAGTAGATCGGGCTTTTGTTCCGTCAAAAAAAGATCGTATTTCACGATTAGAACGATTAGCTGCATTGCACAATCAAGGAGTTCTTACTGATGAGGAATTTCAACAAGAGAAAAATCTTCTCCTACAAGAACCTACCTTCTATCCTGAGCCAGAACCATCAAAAAAGTTTCAATTTGTAGAAAAGGAATGAATTGATTTTCAATTCATTTGATTCTTTTTTTTCCAGAATTAATAGTTTAATTAACAGAGAATAATATCTATCAATATTTTCTTTTATATTGTTTAAATACCTTCAAAATAAATTTGTTTATTTCGAAGCTCGAATCATTAAGTACTTTATGTATAGCAGGTTTCAATCAATATCTGAAGTTATAAAGATCTAAAAATTTTATTTTATTGGTGATTTGAGGATGATTTTTCAAGCAACACCTGTAAGTTTTGATACACTTGTTACAGCATTAATTCTTACTAGTTTCGCAGGCCTATCAACAACAATAGGGGCAGCATTTGTATTTTTGACCAATAGACCTTCTAAACGAATTTTAGCTCTTGGGTTAGGATTTTCTGGTGGGGTCATGATGTCAGTTTCATTTGTTGAACTATTACCGAGTGCAATTACGGAATTTATAAATGAAGGATATTCCGACAGTAATGCATTCTTTTGGGGGAATTTTTGGTTCTTTATTGGGATTTTCACTATTCTTATTGTAGATATTATCATTCCTCATATCTATGAGTCTGAAGATAGTAGCGAACATCGTTCTCACACTTTTGATTATGAAAAAGATTCCTCAGATATAAACAAAAGCGAAATAAAAAAACTGGGTATGTTAACAGCATTGGGAATAGCAATTCATAATTTTCCAGAAGGTTTGGTAACCTTTACTAGCTCATTACAGTCTATAGAGCTTGGAATAGTATTAGCTATTGCTGTTGGCCTTCACAATATCCCAGAAGGATTATCCGTTTCTATTCCTATTTTTGTAGCAACTGAGGACAAATGGTATGCGTTTCGGATCGGATTATTGTCTGGAATTGCGGAACCAATTGGCGCGTTGATAGCAATGATTATTCTTCTTCCATTCCTATCTCCTGCCCTAATAGGTGCTTCTTTAGCTTTTGTTGCAGGAATCATGGTGTACATATCATTCGATGAATTACTACCAGCAGCTAAAAATGCAGATGATTCTCATTTAATTTCTTTCGGAATAATAGCAGGAATGATTTTAATGGTTTTAACATTATGGATGTTTACCTAGATTAGTTAATTTCCCATTACATTCTTAACACACATCATTTTGATGGAATTGTTTTTTTAAAGTTTATACACAAACACACAGATACAAGATTTCTCTTTATTTGCCCATCCAGGAGTATTATTATAATTTAAGAGATTTAGTTTTTATTGCATGAATAAATTCTCTATTGAACTGGTTTCTGAACCTATCTCGAATACAAATTCTGTTAGGACGAAAAATTTAAAAAAATTCAAAAATTAATGAAGATGTGTTACAAAAATGGGATTAAATATAGAAGTAGGACTTTTAATAGATTTTATATCAGGATCGATCTGTGTACTAGCATTTTTCGTTTCCTCCCTTCAACAATATATGCTATATAAAAAATACCCATTTCACGGATTACGATTTTTTGCAATAGGATTTGTTTTACCAACTCTTCCAATTTTAAATGTCACTATAATTATTGTTTTTCGTATCCTCGGTTTAGATGCAATGTACTATGATATATTGTTACTGATTTACAAATTCTCGTTTTCAATAGGAATATTAGGTGTTGGAACTTTTGCAATAGGATTATGGAACCTCCATCCTCGTGAACCACAACGTAAATGGTCTTCTACATTGATAGGGGTTGGAGGGTTAGCTGGAATCTCAATAGGAGCTATCTTTACAACTTTGGAGTATTATTGGTTAAATGAGAGTTCTATAACCCCTGTTTATCCAAGCGATTTACGATATGGTTCTATTTATATCGTATACGATTTTTTAGTTATGTTGGCCCTCGTATCGCTTATTGGTGTTGTTATTTTCATTGCTATTAGATATCTTCGCGATCTTCGCGATATCCAAAGTCAACAAAAGCATCCTACAAAATATGAAACACGCTGGTTACCAATTGCTTATATCTCATTAGGAGTTGCTTTTCTAACTCTTTTACTACAAAGAATTCCTTTTTTTGAAGAATTCCAGTTAGCTTTAACATTTACCATCACTCTTGCTTTAGCTGGGGTTGCTTTTTCAAACGCTTTTCGAAAATTTCCATCATTATTAGCGATTACGGGAGCAAGATTAAATGTTCTAACAATAGTAAATCCCGATGGATTAGCATTATATTCGTATGATTTTGACAATAAAAGAGCATCATTTGAAGATCATCTCCCTGTCTTACTTGGAGGGATGTTATCAGCTCTTAATATCAGTTTGAGTGAAACTTTGAAAAGTAAGGAGGGATTAGCACTTATTGCTTTTGGAGACAAAATAGTTGTGATTCGTTCAACTAAAACTTTCACATTATATCTTATTACTTCAGAAATGAATCCTACAATCTCCGATTTAATTACGATATTTATTAAACGTTTTGATGAACATTTTTCGGAGATATTAGCTGTGAAAAAAGACATCATTGTTTATGATCAATATACTCATTTCACTGCAATTGTCGAAGAACTGATACAATTTGCTCCATTAAGCTTTTAAACCTTCAATCAGGTATAATATTGGACAATAGCTAATATAGAGCTAATAAACAAATTTTCATATTTAGACATAAAATTCCTAATTTTTTTATCATTTATTCAGACAAAAGTTGATCGTATGATTTAATAAAATTATTTATTCGCCTTGAGTTAAAAACCAATAGATTAATGCACCACACGGTGTTAGACATATGCATAAAAGAAACCACTTTTCTAAGGTTATCTTTTCTTTTTTCATCCTCTTCTTAAGATGCTTTGGTATCTTTGCACCTTCACGAACCCAACCACAGTTCATACAAAAATTTTCATGTTCATTTATCTCGGATCCGCAATTTGCACATACTTTTGGCCCAACTGACATTGTAAAATACCTCAAATTCTCACAAATAGGATATTTTCTAAGAATATTGATTTCATTAGGATAGTTATTTGTTCATTAAAAATGTTTTTCATTTTTGTTATTAGCTTTCTGTTCCTGATTAATGAAAATTGAATAATAATTTGTTGCCAAAAACATACTTCTTTTAATAAAATGCTGCATAAATGATAAATTAAGTAAAAACAATTTCAAAGCTAGAATAGTAATAGGGAATATTGTTCATATTTTGGATCGTGATAGCAATGGAAATTGAATATCGACCATACCAATCAGGTTATGAGAAACAACAAGCCAAGATTTATTCGGAGTCTTCTGGAATTTTAGCTACTGCTGAAGAAATTCTTCAAAGATATAAAACTGAAAAAACTGACCCTCAATATATTCGATTTGCATTTACGAAAGAGGGAAAAGCGTTAGCGTATTGTCAAGCAAGACTTGAGAAAAAAGGATCAATCGCTATTGGATATCCATGGGCTCTTCCAAATTGCCCCACTGAAGTCCAAGAAAAACTTTTTAATGATCTAATGACTTATATTAATGATAAAAAAAATCCCACGGATTATCATTATTGGATTAGATACGATTGGGAACATGTAAGAAAATTCTTCATTGAAAGAGGCTTCATTAGAGAAACTGAAGGAGTAATTTACGACTTAGATGTATTAGAAGTCAGTAAGTTTCCTACTGAAAATTCTCCATTTACTAGTCGTATTGCAACAAACAATGATCTAGACCTTTTAGTAGAAATCGCCCGCTCAGATAAAGTACTTAACACTTTTATGACAAAAGAAGTAATGATTGATTATTTCAAAAATAAAGTATTAATAGATGGACACGTTGTTTTGGTATTCAAAGAGAAATTGATCGTTTGTGCAAGTGCTCCTTTAAAAGAATATGCAGGCCAAGAAGACAGAGATCACATGATTTTACGATTTACTGCAACTCGTAAGGGTTATGAGAAAGCATGGTTAACCCTTATTACTGAAATAGCTAAAGAATGTATTTCCTCAGGCCCAGAATGGACACAATATCCATTAAGGGTTAATGTTGAGGCAGGTACAGAAATCGCTGAACTTTTAAAACGCTTTAATCCTTCAATTAAACCTAGTTATGACTACTATATTCTGAAGAAATAAATTCCACTTATGTAAGCAGAAATGCAAAAGAATAGTTTCAGTTAATCTTCAAATTCTATTAAGCAAGAATTAGATAGTTATATTCTCTTATAAGCTCTTAAATATTCCTGACGACATTCTGTTGAATAAAATTTATTCCTATGGCTCTCATTATTAACTAAATAACTGTGGCTTATCTTTTGTTTACAGGATGTACAATTCTTTTGAATTTTCCATGAAGTTCTTTTAGCTTACTCAAGATTTTCATTGATTTCAATTTTGGAACCACAATGGATACAGAATTTATACTTAGCATCGTTTTCTTTCTGACAATTAAGACATTTATTGGTATATTTCCCATAATAAATAGGTTTTGATCGTTCGACAAGTATATTTTGAACATGTTTTACACCAACTCCTTCTACTTCACTTAATTTAGGAGCTGAAAGCCACTTTCCACATTTTTTACATGTAACACTTACGAATTCAAGCATCCTTATGGAATCATCCCTCTGGAAAATAGCGTTAACTATATTTCTGGTATAAATGGCTGCTTCTTCTGGTATTTTTTTCATAGCAATCGCGTTATTTATACCGATGTCTATTTTTCCTCGTGATATTAAAAAAATCGGATTCTGTGCAACACGACTATGACGTTCCTGCAGGATATTTTCATCAAAAGGACAGAACCAGAATTGACTAAGTTCTTTTTTTCCTAATAAATTCTTACTAGGTTTATTCATAGCACACATTCCCTTATCCTAATAGGCAGAAGAAAGAATATTATAAATTTCCCTATATTTAATAGTAGAAGATTAAGAGAAATAGAATTCATTTACATATTTTTTTCATTTCTAAGTCTCCATTGATTCAATATTAGAAACACCCTCTAAAAAGGAAACTAAAAAAGAATCTTTAGAATTGCTAATGCTTTGAATGAATTTCTCATTAGAAGTTACGAAATATTGAAAGAGTATAAAAGACTACACAAGTGTTGTACTGACAGAAGTGTAACCAACCAGTCTAAATAAAGAAATTATTGTATCAGAACTTTATTTTGAAAATCAATCTTTATTTAATAAGGTTGTACATTTTATGCATAAATCTGTATTTTTTGATTTAATCTCACTTACAGTTTTTGATTCGGCCATTATACAAGGAACATTACAATGTTCTAGGCCACAGACATGCCCTATTTGGTGTATAATTTCCTTCAATATAGTACTAAAATCGTTTTCAAGATGATAAAGGGATATCACTGCTCCTTTAGCTTTAGTAGAGACACCAAATGTTATGTTTTTACCTGAAACAAATATATCCTTTGATAATAAGAGAAGAATCAACTCTGACTCTGTACTTTGTTTTTCAGCTAAAGAAATTAAGCATTTAGCATCAAATTTTTGTCTAGTTTCAATCCAACAAGATTTGGGTATAAAAGATTCAGATAAAGCAAAAGAAGAAAAAGGGAATATCTCCATTAAATGATGAATGAGATCATCGATTAAA
>JAUUVJ010000180.1 GCA_030589605.1 Candidatus Hodarchaeota archaeon
TCAAACACTTGTAAATTTAAACCAGTAATAGAGAATTGAACCATATCTAATGACTTAGTTCTGGAGTTTTATCTCTCTTAATTAGCAATTATGGTTTGTAATAAAAAAAAAAGTTTGTTTATATATAGTATATTATTACGAGTAATACCATTGCAGTTTGATCATTCAATAAATCAGATTCGAATCTAGGAACTTCTTCTGGAGAGTAATATTCTTTATTTTCTTATATGGAGGATAAAAACTTTAGCCTACTGATTTCTTTTTTTTTCGTAAATCAAAGGAAAGAAGAGAAAACGCGGTATCCAAATCTTTAAAAAGAGAGAAATTCTCCCAATATTCGAAGAGAAAGAACATATTGATCGATAACAAACTTCAAGACAAAAGACGTTCAATTGTTGAACATCAACTAGTAAGCACTGGGAGAGAGGATTGGGTGATATCTTCATTATGGATTGATTCTTCATAAATTAAAAACGGAAAAAGTACAATGACACAACAGAAATTAGCGGTACTAATAGATGCTGATAATGCTCAACCTACGATTATAGAAGAATTACTGGCTGAAATTGCCAAATTTGGGACAGCTAGCGTGAAACGAGTCTATGGTGATTGGACAAATCCCCAATTAAAAGGATGGAAAGTAGTTTTGCTTGAGTATGCCATCCAACCAATCCAGCAGTTCAGCTATACAACAGGGAAAAATGCTACTGATAGTTCACTTATTATCGACGCAATGGATCTCCTTTACACAGAAAAACTTGATGGATTCTGTATTGTTTCAAGTGATAGTGATTTCACACGGTTAGCTTGTCGCATAAGAGAAGCTAGCTTAAATGTATATGGTTTCGGAGAAAAAAAGACTCCCAAACCTTTTGTAAATGCCTGTGATAAATTTATTTATACAGAAATTTTGAGAAAGGATGATGTGACTGACCAATCAACAAAGAAAAGCACCCGTGAATTAAGAAGCAATACTAAACTTGTTTCTCTCTTACGAAACGCTGTAGAAGCAGCAACAGATGAAAGTGGATGGGCTGCATTAGACCGTGTTGGGCAAAACATCGTTAACTTATCTCCTGAATTTGATCCACGTAATCATGGATTTAAAAAACTAAGTGAACTTGTTAAGGCAATTGAATTATTTGTAATTGATGAACGAAGCAAAAGTAAATCACCAAGTAAACTGATCTATGTTCAAGATAAAAGGAAAAAGAGTAGCTAACCATTAATAAAAAGCATAATGCTACACAGTTCTAAAGAATTATATATTATTATCAACAAAACGAAATAAACTGGAGATCTATCAAGTAGACAAACCAAATCCTGATATATATAGCAAGTTCATCATTAAATATGGTTGAATGAATTTAACATCTCCAATATTACATTTTGTTTTTTGAATCTTACAGAGAAAATATATTTTGTAAATCATTCATTTTAAATATGATTATTGAAGTTATAAATAGAAACTAGAGTAAAATAAGAAAGCATTTCAAAGGTTCACAACTACATCATCTATTAACCAGTTTGATTTTCATCTTCTCTATCTACAAGTGAAACTCGATATTTATTCAATTACTAATTGTTATTTAGTAATATCTGGTGAAGAACCTTTTTCCCTTAAGCAACAGATAAAGCATTCTGAATTGAGGATTGTTACGGAAATTGAGCATTGTACAACTAAAACAAATTATTCAGAGGGACGATGTCCCTTCAGATGTTAAACAGATTATTAGACAAGTTTTACTCGAATATTCGCAAGAACAAACAAGCCTGAAAGATGACACATATGACATCAAAGAACGTAACCAGGCAAAAAAGGCATTGTTTGAGAGTGAAGAAAGACTCAGAAGTTTTATTGACTCTTCAACTGATAGATATCTTCTGTTTGATTCAGAATTGAACTTGTTGGATTGTAATGAACTCACGATGATTGGATTCCAGAAGCGAGGTATAACGAATTTTTTAGGAAAGAATATTCTTGAATTAGACCCTACGGTGGAAAATACGGCACGCTATAAACAATATTTTGAAGTCTTGAAAACAGGAATACCCCTTAGTTTTAAGTATTTTGCACCTAATCCCAAATTTGGACAAATTCACCTTTCACTTAAGGTATATAAGGTGAATGATGGATTAGGAATGATCATTTCAGATATTACAAAAGAATATTTAGCTAAGAAAGCAGTAAAAAAAAGTGAAGAACGTCTTAGGGCTTTTCTAGATTCTGCTACTGACGCTATCGAACTTTGGGATCCCAACCTTAATTTGGTTGAATGCAATCAAGCTGTGCTAGATGAATTTCCAGTGGGTACTAAAAAAGAAAATTTAATTGGTAAGAATATTCTTGATCTAATACCTGATCTTAAGGAAACAGGTAGATACTATCAGTATAAAGAGGTCATGAGAACAGGAACTCCCTTATTCCTAGAAAGTTTTACATCTCATCCCAAATTTGGTAACAAATATTATTCTGTGAAAGCTTTCAAAGTTGGTGAAGGCTTAGGAATGGTCAACAGAGATGTGACAAATCAAACTCAAACAGAAAAAGCATTGCAAGATAGTAGAAGAAGATTACGAGATTTAGTTGATTCAGCCAGTGATTCAATAACTTTATGGGATTCT
Source organism: Candidatus Hodarchaeota archaeon (assembly GCA_030589605.1). Lineage (GTDB taxonomy): Archaea > Asgardarchaeota > Heimdallarchaeia > Hodarchaeales > Hodarchaeaceae > Hodarchaeum. The sequence goes on from JAUUVJ010000180.1 coordinate 2,626, forward strand.
AATCTAAATTTAGTTGATTGTAACACCGCGACATTAGAGATGCTTGCTGAAGGGCATACAAAAGCAGACATTATAGGAAAACATCTCTCTAATTTCGATCCTAAAAAGGAGGAAAGGGAAGAATATTTACATTTTAAGGAAGTCATCAAAACTGGTAAATCAATTACCTTTGAGGGTCCAATCCCCTTTGGAAAACAGAGTGACTATGATTTACTCGTGAAAGCATTCAAGGTCGGGAATGGTCTTGGAATGTTTACTACTGACATTACTGAACGTAAACGAATCGAAGAAGCTTTGCGCGAAAGTGAAATTAAATATAGGTCTCTGGTTGAACGAGCAAACGATGGAATTGTAATTGTTTACGATTACAAATTAGTATTTGTCAGTCAACAATTTGCACGGATGATGGGGTACACTGTTGAGGAAATCATAAATACACCGTATAAGTGTATCACTCATCCTGAGAAGACTTCGGAAATTGACAGCTATTATCAATCACGTATGACTGGTGGGAATGTCCCTTCCATTTATGAAACTAAGTTAATGAAGAAAAATGGTGTCCCTATAGATGTCGAGTTTAATGTAGGATTAATCACATATAAGGGTAAAATGGCAACGCTTACTTTCATTAGAGATATAACAGAGCGCAAAAAAACGGATATGATAAGACGAGATTTAGAGAATAGGCGATCAGATTTTGTTTCCATGACGTCTCATGAACTTAGAACACCAATAACAGTAATTAAGGGGTATACTGAATTTCTTGAAAAAAACTTAGAGAATCTTGATGTTATCCAGTCCTTCCAAGCTATAGAATCTATCTTGAGAAATATCGTGAGGTTAGAAAGATTAATTGGTGGGGTTGCTGACATCACCCAGATGGAACAAAGAATTTTTAATTTGAATGCGAGTATTATTCCCTTTTCCAAATTCCTCGAAACATCAGTTAAGTCTTATAAGGAGCTTTATGGGGAAAAATTTTCAATCCAGGGGTTAAATGAATCTGAATTGCGAATATTGCTTAATATAGATGATGATCGTCTTAGACAGGTATTAGATAATATCTTGGATAATGCTAACAAACAAACTCCTGATGATGGGAGGATTGTTCTTACACCAAAAGTATTATCAAATACCATTCAAATCTCTATTTCTGACAATGGTGTGGGGATCGACCCCAATAATTTAGAACAAATATTTGAACAATACATGAGTTTTGAAACAGAACGAGCATCTAAAGGGACAGGGATTGGTCTTTACATCTCCAAGGTTATTTGTGAAGCACATGGGGGAAGATTAACAGCTCACAGTGAGGGAAAAAATCAAGGAACAACTTTTGTCATTGAACTCCCTCGTTGGTTTGAAGAATCGAAATAGTAATGATTTTTCTTCTTGACATATCCCTAAATTTCGTATAACAATTTTTAGTTAGTATTAAGAGTAATATCATGGTATGTTGATCATTCATTAAATCAGACTCGAGTACCCTTGAGTTGTTAATTTGTACTATTAATCACTCCTGTTTTACCTCAACAATGAGATTTGATGCGAGAAACGATTTCAACTTGAGCTGGTACTACTTCTTCGTATATTGTCATTAAAAAAAGCTGATTTAGAACCTACAATAAGAGCAATCCATGAAATATTTTTTCAAGAGTCAGTTCCAATTGTTGAATAGTTATTATCGTTGAATTAACTTGTCTTTTACTTTGTTATAAAATAAAAATCAATAGAACTGATTAATAACTTGTGCCAAATGGATTAAATCAGGCATCAAAAAATGTAAAATGCTTCAGAAGAATTTATTGTTATAGAAATTCCAGATTTTGAAGCATTGGCTTGAGGATAGGTTAAAAGATCTCTTCAATAATTTACCTAGAGATTAGAATTCATTCCAAATAGTACAATAAATAGACTACTAAGATTCAGAGAACTCTTCTTCAAGTGTATCAAATAATACCAAAACAGAATTCACACCTTGATCTCCAGTAAGGATTTCCTCTGAAGTCCATTTTCCAGCTAAATTTTTAGCTTCTTGACAGATTCTACGAGAAAAATTTCTTTTTTGTCCAGTATCCATTAGAATAGCTTGTCCTATTTCACAAATTCGTCTAATGTCTGTATTAAACGCAACGAATAATTCTCTTCGTCCAGAAACTCCTGAACCTTCCATCTTATCCGCATATCGTAATAATATTTCAGAAATATTTGGAATCCTAGCATCATCCATTCCAGAAAGATTCAAAATGATATTTTTAATTGATTTAACTGCAGATGCAGGATCTTGAGTAACTTTGTCTGGGATTAATTGATTGATCTGATCTGCTCCAAATAATTCAGTGGCAAATTCTCGTAACATTCCTTTACTATCGAAACCAGTTTCCATTAATGCTCCACTTGTTATTCCAGCATGTTTTTCTACATTCTCAATTCTTTTTCCTATTCCATCAAATCTAGTTTCAAATTGGTTAAGTTTTTGTTCGAATTCTGAGCTATCCGTTTGTTCCATTTCATTGAGAGTTGTTTGGATGTTTGTAAACTGTTCTTGGATCGTTTTCATCTGGTTATTTACACTAGATTGAAAATCTATACCTTTATCAACCTTTTCTTGAAATTTAGAAATCTCTTCATTGATTCTATTAAGATCGTTCAGGATATTTTCTTGAGTAGTTTCATTTTTCTGAGAAAATTCATTAAGATTGTTCTTTAGAGTATCAACATTTTCTTCTATTGATTGGATTGATTCGAGTTTCTGAATCAGATCATTTTGTTTTTCCTGTATGGCAGTAAAATTATCTTTTATTGAATGAACGGAATCAATTTTTTGGGTCAGTTCATTTTGTTTTTCTTGCAATGAAGTGAAATCATTTTTTACTGTTTGAATTGAATCAATCCGTTGAGAGAGTTCATCCTGTGAAACTTTTAAAATTGTAAATTCATTATTCAGGTTTCTTAGAGCAAACATTTCATTTTTAACTGATTCTACTTCTGTTGAAACGTTTTTCATGACGTTTACAGAGTTATTTATTTCGGATGTAAAATAAGTTAGTTTATTTTGGATCTCAGGAGAAGGTTTGCCAATTTTATTCTCTAATTCAGATTGCTTATTTTCTAAAGTACGAATTCTTTCGATTAATAACTTTAGTTGTCCTTTAGATGAATCACCTGTTGAATTTTCTTCTGAATTCATATAAATCACTTTCTTTTTTAGTTTTTAATATTAATAAAATCAATCCATTGTTCGCGTCATACAAAGTATATACTATCTCGTTTTAAAACATATTCTTATATACCGTTTCTTTTGTAGTGGCCAAAGTTACACCAGAATAGTCAAAGAGTAATCAAGATAGACAATAACCACCCCTTTATATAGTCCTATAAAATCTCAAGATACGAAAGTTAATTAGTTATAAAGTTAAATAGGTATATACCTACAACTTAGCTCATTCAAACATAGATCATTTAAGTTTGTACAAGAATAGCTTTGTGGGTTGATTAAGCGTGGCAGGAATAGTTTTTCTTAAAACCAATAAACTAGAAGAAATCGTTGATTTTTATACAAATGAAATTGGAGCAAAAATATGGGTAGACCAAGGTGACTGCGTAATTCTGAAACATGGTAATTTTATTTTTGGTTTTTGTGAACGTGATGGAGAAATTACCAAGGGTTGGTTACTTACATTCTTCTATCAAACAAAAGAGGAAGTTGACCTAATGTATGCCAAGTTAAAGAGGCGAGCGGATTCTAAACCTAAGACAAATGAGAAATACAATATCTACAATTTTTTTGCAAAAGATCCCGAGAATAGACCTTTAGAATTTCAGGTTTTTCTGAACGATATTGACTTTGACTGGAAAATTATCGATTGAAAGGATTCAAACTTCAGTTACAGATTCCTCAAATTATAATATCTATTCCTTTGAAAATGCTTCTCATTATTTATTAGATAAATTGGTGCTATTAAGTTATATTTTCTTAATTTTTTGTCCTTTAATGAATTAAAAACTGGATTAATTTTTATCTTTTGCTCTATTAATCCTAAAAAAGATTTTGATTAAAATAAACAAATCTTTAAAAACTAAAGCGGCGCATTTAATGTAGTTTTAGAATAAATAAGTTTTAAAATTATAATTCTCATCTTTATTGGTTTCAAAATCTTGTACATAAAGAGTAGGTAGTTTAATGAAAGATAATATCCTCAAAAGCAAATTTAATACCCTTAATTTAACCTTTGTAAGTGTATTAAAGTTATTACTTTTCAATCTTTTTTTATCTCTTCCTATTACTATTTTTCTAAACTTTATTCTTTTACAAATTGGATTTTTCTCTGATGAGGTATTTCCACTTTCTTTTCTTTTATATCCCATCCAATTTATCTCTCTCATGATTTTTTCTGTATTATATTCATCTAAAGAAAGCTTACTAGTTGAACAATCTAAATCTATCATTCGATATTTTGTTGGCTTTCACCTAGTTCTGTACGCATGGTACAATCATTACGAGAATTTTGTAAGTCTAGAGATTCTACCTAGTGGATGGGATTCTCTCATTTGGTCGTTAGGTTATATCATATCAGTCTTTCTAGGATTATTTTTTACAAACATTCGGATACATGATTTTATAGATGAAACAAAGACTTCTATGCTTATTAGAGGATATTGTATAACATATAACTTATTGGTTTTTCCTTTTCTATTTTTTGTAGAACGACAAACTCAAACGACAAACTTGTTGAAGTTTTCAATAATAGTGGGTATTGTATTTTCCATTATAATCGGATTTTTTGCTGTTGTAGGTTCCAAACTTCTTGATACCCAAAGAAAACTTCGAGAATCCGAAAAGAGTTATCGATTCATCTTTGAACGAGCTCCAATAGGCATAGGTACTTCTGATATGGAAGGTAATGTCTTATTCAGTAATCATAGAATTGCAGAGATTTTAGGGTATACTCTTGAAGAATTGAAGACTGTAGATTTAAAAGAGACTTTTGCTGATCCCGATTTTAGGAATAAAACTTTGGAAGAATTAATTGAAAAAAGAGAACTCTCTAATTTGGAAGTTCTAAGAAAACGGAAGGATGGGAGTTTGTGTTACACCTTAACTAATTTGCAAATTATAGAAATTAACAATAAA
>JAUUVJ010000402.1 GCA_030589605.1 Candidatus Hodarchaeota archaeon
ATATTCTATCAGGTTTAGATATGCCTACAGAAGGTAAAGTTATTTACGAAGATGAAAATATCGCTGATTGGGACGAAGAAAAGCTTTCAGCTTTTCGTAGACACAATGTAGGATTTATATTTCAGAATTGGGAATTAATTAGGACAATGACAGCCCTAGAAAACATTGAAAGCCCTCTGTATCCTGTAAAAATTAAAGGTAAAGAGGTAAGAACAAGAGCTATTTCTCTCTTAAAACAAGTAGGTCTATGGGATAAGGTAGATAACTATCCTGATGAATTAAGTGGCGGAGAACAGCAAAGAATTGGTATTGCTAGAGCATTGGTTGGTAAACCTCGAATAATCTTTGCTGATGAACCTACAGGAAACCTTGATGTAGATAATGCTGCCTCTATTCTGAGATTGCTAAAAAGCTTTACAAAGCGTGATACATCAATATTAGTTGTTACACATAACGAAGATCTCAAACGTTATGCTGATGTAACTTATAAGATGTCTTCAGGAAGATTTGTGTAAGCTATAAAGAGCAATTATCAATCCTTTCTTTTTCTCTTCTCCAAAGAAGACTCTCTACCAAAGAAAATATATTGTTAATAATAGTGTTTTATTTAGTGTTAAGAGGGAGGGGGAAAAAATCCTTCCAATAATTTCTCTGCTAGAGTTTCAATATATTTGCTGAACGGATGTTCAGGGTGTTTCAAGCTAAAAATGCTCCGAGAACCCTCTCTAGCAACTTCACAAAAACAAGGAATTGACGTAACAACTTCCAGTCGCATCTCATCCTTTATAGTTTGTTCAAATTTTTCCACCAATTTCATATCCTTTTCACTCCAGACTCCTGCTTCTGGAGGACAGGTTTCAGCAACGACTCGATTGAGAATAACATAATTTTTACTATCAAGAAGAGAATAAAGTTGATTAACCATACTTTTTGTACCAGCAATATCAAAGTCATCTGCCTTAAGAACAAGACAAGTTGCATCAGAAATGACTAATCCGTCAATACTCTCCATTTGAACTCCTGGACTTGTATCGATGATTACAAAATCGAACCCACTTTCGGATAATTCATCTCTTAAACGTAAAATTCTTTTTAAAGATCGTTGACGCTGTTTTTTGTCAGCTCGTACAATATCACCCATTTTACGAAAATCTGTTGAAGCGTAAGCAATAAATAAGGGGATATTATATTTTTCTTCAAAGGAAATTAGTATGTCTTCCCCAGATAGATCAGGATCGAAAAGAAGATCGTTGATTGTTATCTTAGTTTCTATTCCAGTTAATGTCTGAAGGTTTGGACCACGAAAATCTAAATCAAGTAAAACCGTTTTATAACCTTTCTGAGCTAAGACCGTAGCTAAATTTGCACTTAGATGAGTTTTTCCTGTTCCACCTTTATATGAATGAAATGCAATAATTTTCATTGATACATCACACCGATTTTATTCTACTCAAGATATTAATGATTAATCGTTTGAATTGTTAAAAATTTCTTTTTTTTTGTCAGTAATCATTTGTTCAGATTTTGAACCATTTTCCTCATGATCATAAAGACTAGGTTTTTGATAGTAGAAGAAAACTTTCTTTCCCTTTGGTATTTTACTAATCACACCACGGTCTGAAAGTTGGTTAAGGTAGTCACTTTCGAGAGGACGACTTTTACCTGTCTTCTGTGACACTTCTTTCGCTGTAACTTTCTTGTCTAATTTGAGAATAACTTCAAAAGTACGTCTAAGATGTTGAGGAATTTTCGTAAGTAAATCAAGGCTATCACCAATGCCACCAAGCTCTGGTTCAACAGTTTTTTTAATTAATACTGATTTTTTACCAGAAATGAGCTCTACAGAGTGAGTAACACCTTTAACCATTTCTTTGACTTCTTGAATTTCAGCTTGAATTCCTCGTAGCATCAATCGAAGATCTTCTTCTGATTTTTGACTTTCTTTTTTAATCTCAATACGAAGCTGTTCTAAACTTTCGCGTATTGCTTGAGGGATTATGTTTCTTGGGGTCTCATCAGAATAATTTGTTTTTTTTTCTTTCTCTTCGGTATTCGAAGGTTCAAATGTACCCATAATGAGACCCTACAATATCATCATAATGTTGATGATTGTGAAAAGCTTTGAGCTGAATTGATATTTTAATTTTCTGTAAGGAAATTTATCCAATGAAAATTGAAAGAAATCCTATCAGTCCTTAATTTTGCTTGATTAACATATCTATTTTAAATTAAATCTACTTCGATATTGTCTTTTTCAAATGTCCAAATAAACCTGATTTAAAAAGAAAAGATATTTCTATGCTTAATTAACAGCATAAAAATGAGATCTTAAGTCGTGTAAATCGGGTACTCGTTTAATGACATGTTCATCAACGAGAATCTTAAGAGCATAGCGAATAGTTCGATTAGACAGTGAAGTATGAAGTCCTATCTCCCGTGGTTTCAGAGCACCGTTATCACATAGTAAATAGTAAACCTCTTGTGCTGATTTTGGGAGCTGTCCGACCTTATCTACGCTTCCATTAAGTTCAAGTTTTTCTAGTATTTTACTCGGTTCGATTGCAGCCATTTAATTTCACCTTATCAACAAAACAACTGAAACTGGGAGTAGTGTTTCTAAGTGTTGATGATGATTACATGTTGATGATGATGATTATATATGTTTCGAAAAATGCAAGTAGACATTTAAAAGATAGTATTGTTGCTTATCTCGAATTTTTTCTTTCAAAATTCTATCTATTAAATATAAATCATCAAAATTATTCATTATATCTCTTTTTCATCTCAAAGAATTGTATTCTGATCCATAAAAGATTCTTTACTAAATTTGATAGATATCTATAGGAAAATAATAAATTAACAACGAGTTTATCTGTTGATGATATCTAAAATTCTACCTAATTCAACGAAAACTACTAACAAATAATCAGATATCTGAAAGTGAACTATCTCTCAAAGCTTAATTCCATTCAACTATACCTGATATAAGATTTTAAAACTTAAAAAACTATCACTCGAAGCAAAAATGGGATTACGATTCATGGTGACACTTAGGACACTTGGGGTCGCAACCAAACATATCCCCTGAATAATAAAACGCAGATGATCTACATCCAAAGCAAACAGAATTATTTTCACAGTCGATACATGGTTTGGGAAGAGTCAGAGGGTTTCTGAGTTTCATCATTAGAATATCACCCGGATTTTCTTTTTGCAATTCTTTTAATGACATTTCTCTATAATTCCCAAATTCTTTTGTACGGATGACAGAACAAGGGGTATAATAGCCATCATTTGTTATACAAATCATTGAACCACAATAAAATTTTGTAACATCCATCGTAGAAAAGGATTCATCTTCGTATAATAACTCATCCCTACCCCGATAAGCTTTTTGGATCAATTCGTGCGATGGTTCTAAGTCTAAGCCTATCGCAGTACTTGCCACTGGGTTGTAAAGAGTTAATACAGTTCTAATTCCTCCCTTTTCTCTCCAAAACCATTCCATTGTGTAATAAACATCGTTTTCAGCTACAGTTTTTGTTAAAGTGATACAGTTCCATAGCTCATCTGTTGATTTTCCCCAATTTATAACGTTAGTAAGACCAGAAAGTATAGCTTTAATGTTTTCATGAATATGTCTTCTATGAACCTTTTGATATATTTCTGGGTTTAATGAATCTAGATGAACCGTAATAAATCCACCATTCCTAGTAACATCAACAGCTCTTTTAGCTATTGTCTGATTTGCTAGAGGTAGACCAGATGTCCAAATATTGTTGATAAGGCCTAAGCTTTGAGCAAAATCCATTAGTTCATACCAGTCAGAACGTACAAGTGGATCACCGCCAAGCCAATCAATACATCGAACCTCAATCTCAGAAGCATCTATTAAAATCTGTTTAATATCCTCAGAAACTAGATTTTCAGGACTGTTCGGAGTTGAACTTGCGTAGCAATAAACACATCCTTGAAAACACCGCAAAGTAGACTCAATCTGTAGTGTATAG
>JAUUVJ010000147.1 GCA_030589605.1 Candidatus Hodarchaeota archaeon
ATATCTTGATAGGCATCGATTCCCGCATCATTCAATATTTTGACACCTTCGGTTTCTTTTGTACCTGTTAATCTTATTACCATTGGAGGAGCGTCTGGGAATTCTTTTAATGTGTGCAAAATAGCATCAGCTACTACATCACAACGAGTAATACCTCCATAAATGTTAATTAGAACTGCTTTTGGATTCATTGTGAAAATCAGCTTTAAGGCTTCATATACACGCTCTTTACTTGCACCTCCACCAACATCCAAGAAATTCATTCCAGCTAAACCATGTTGAGCTAAAACATCTAATAAGGCCATAGTTAAACCTGCACCATTTGCAAGAATTCCAATTTGACCATCAAGTTCGACAAATGAAAAACCTACTTTCTGTGCTGTTTTTTCTAAATCAGTTAACTTACGTTCTTGTAATTTCTTAACAGTAGGTTGGCGAAAAGCAGCGTTATCATCAAGCATCATCTTCCCGTCTACAGCAACCAAACCGTCTGGTGTAAGAACCAATGGATTGATTTCAACTAGTTGAGCTTCTTTTTCTTTAGTAATTCGCCATAACTTGAGGAATAGATCCGTTGCAGATTCAACAAGTTCATCTTTGAAACCTAATTTCAGAGCAACACTCTTGGCAGAATCTTCACTCAAATCTCCTAAAAGAGCGATATTTTGTTTAATAATTGCTTCAGGGTTAGTAGCTGCAACTTGTTCTATATCAATTCCACCTTCAGCGCTTGCAATGAGAACGAAACGTCTCCCTGAGGTATCTAATGCAATGGAACAATAGTACTCATGCTTAATATCTGCTAGTCCTTCAACAAGAATAGCTTCAACTTCATAAGCACCTACTTTTCGACTAAAATACTCCTCACATAAAGCGAGTGCTTCTTCCTTTGTTTGTGCAATTTTAATTAAACCTGCTTTTTTTCTACTTCCAATCGCGATTTGTGATTTGACAATTGCAGGAAAATCGAATTGATCAATCTTTTCTTTAATGTTATCGCTTTTAACAATAACAAGACGATTAGCAAGAGGAATACCAAATTCAGAAAAGACTTCTTTTGCTTCATATTCAAGTAATCGTATTTTCGTAACCTCCAAAATAAACAATTTAATGTAGTAGTTATAAATCAATATCAAAAAAAAATATAGAAAGGATTATTTTTAGAAAGTTATATCTAAAAATTCACCTATTTTACCTAGTTTTGCTTTAGCTTCATCTGCAACATTCTGGAATAAGCTATCTCCATTGGTATCAATACCAACTATTAAAGGACCAAATTTTTCTACTTCTAGAACCCATAGACACTCCGGTGTTCCTAGATCCAACCAATGGACTTCTTTAACACGCTTGATACCTTTTGCAGCCACTACTGCGGCTCCACCAACAAAAGCTGTGTAAACTGCTTTCAACTCTTTCATTGCTTTTACGGTTCTTGCTCCCATACCACCTTTGCCAATTACAACATTAACTTTGAATTCTTTAATGAATTCATCTTCAAACATGTCTAAACGAGTTGAAGTTGTGGGACCTGCAGCAACGATTTCCCAATCATCACCAACTTGTCGAACAACAGGGCCACAGTGATAAACTGCTAACCCTTCGAAATCGATGGGCATTTTCTCGCCTTTTTCAGCCATTTCTAGCGCACGTTCATGAGCTTCATCACGAGCGGTAAAAACAATCCCAGAGATGTAAATAACATCCCCGATTTTGAGCTTTTGTACATCTTCTTTTGAAATTGGGGTAGTAAAATGATATTCTGCCATAATTAAGCCTCCTTATGAGTTAAGAATTCCACTCGTTTATCAGGATAGATACGACAAGTCGCGCGACGGGCTGCCCAGCACTGTATAGTCACACCAACGGGTAATGATGCTGGATGTCGATGAGCATATTCAATCTTTACATCCAAAGCAGTGGATACATCGCCGCCTAATCCCATAGATCCAAATCCAGTCATATTGATTGCTTTCAACAGATCTTCTTCAAGTTGAGCTATCTTTGGATCAGAATGTCTCTGTCCGAGAGGACGCATCAATTGCTTTTTCCCTAGTTTTAAGGCAATATCAGCTCCACCGCCTATACCAACGCCGACAATAACTGGAGGACATGGTTGTCCACCCGCATTCATAATAGAGTCTATTACGAACTTTTTTATGCCTTTAATTCCTTGTCCAGGTTTGAGCATTGCTAGAGCACACATATTCTCAGATCCACCGCCTTTGGGGAAAGCTGTAATCTCTAAATAATCAGCTCCAGGAATGAAATCATAGTTGATGAAAGGAATGTGCCTGCCAGTATTATCTCCAGAATTTCCACCAACGATTGGATTAACCGCATTTGGCCTCATTGGCACTTCTTTAGTGGCACGAGCGGAAGCTTTGCGAAGGGTTTCCTCAATACCAACCACTTTGGGGAAATTTTCACCTATATTAACATAATAGATGTGAATCCCTGTATCCTGACACATTGGAGTGCTTGTTTCTTCAGCAATTCCAAAGTTTTCAACTATTGTCTTCAATGCTGCTTTGCTCGTAGGTTTAGTCTCCGCCTCGTACATTTTCTTTAAAGCCTCAGATACATCATTTGGTAGCTGAGTTGCAGCAAATTTGAGTAATTTAACAGTAGTATCTTCTATTAGATTGTTATCAAATGTTTCTGTCATATTAATCACTGTTCATAAGCTGAAATCATCATGAAAACTAATTAATTATTATTTCACATTATAATAAAAATTCTAGTATCAGAAGTTTTCGCTTATTGATTTTGATTATCAACAATAGTTAATATATTCTACAGATCCTTCTTTACTGTGTTTTCTTATCTTTTCTAATCTTCTATCCACCCTATTGTTCAAAATACACAGCTGGATCTATAGTGGAATCCTTATAAAAGTATCAAAGTTAAGAGAACTCTTTGAAATCCATTTCTTACCTGCATCCCATTACGACTCTTCATTTCATTCTGATTTTCAAAATCGGGAGATCACTCTTTTTAACTACTTAATTCTTATTATTATAGGAATTATTTGGTGATAAGTAGCATTTCTTTTCAATTTTATATAAGAATAAATATGTTCTTTTCATTATTAGCAGAACAAAAAATCGTTTTGTTCTAAAAAGCGTAGAGAAAAAAAAAGAGAAAAAAAAAATGAAATGTAGGTCAGTTATTTACAATTGACTCTGATAAAGTTTAATGTATTGACCTAGGAGGTTGATATTGTTTTTCAGAAGTTATTTCTGGTGGAAATTCTAAACTACCGATGAGTTTTTCAACCTCTTCAAGAATTTCACATGATTTAACAAGATTTAACATGTTTGTATGATCATCAAACAAAGGCCGATCAATATCAAGGAATTCAACATATTTTCTGATGACATCTTTGGCTTTTTGAACACCATTACCGAATTTATGTTCACGGAAGTCTAAAGCTTGTGCGGCTGCCATCAATTCTATACCTAAAATACCGTATGCATTATCCATAATCTGGATATTATTAATAGCAGTATTCATTCCCATTGAAACAAAATCTTCTTGATCTGCTGCTGCTGGAATCGACTGAATACTTGCAGGCATTGAAAGTATCCTTTGTTCTACAATTTGCATACAAGCAGTATATTGGCTTAACATGAGTCCTGAAAACATACCTGCTCCTTTAGTTAGAAATGGAGGTAAACCAATACTTAACGCAGGTTTATTTAAACGATTAATTCTCCGTTCAGACATTACGCAAACCATAGTAATAGCCGCGGATATCATGTCCATCGGTAAACTAACTGGAGTCCCTTGGAAATTCGCGCCTGTTAAAGTTAATTTTTCCTCTGGAAAGAAGATTGGGTTATCACCAACTCCATTCAATTCGATTTCCACCTGTGTGCGAGCAAAAGCTAACGCGTCATGTGCAGCGCCAATTACTTGTGGTGTGGAACGCATTGAATAAGCATCCTGCACTCTGATTTTTAATTTTCCTTCCGCTAAATCACTTCCCTCAAGTACTTTGTTCAAGGATTTTGAACATCTTACAGCTCCAGGGAATCCTCTTATGATATGTAGCTTAGGATGGTAAGGTTTCATATTTGCAAGTAGTGCTTCAAGTGTCATTGCTGCTGCTATTTCTGCTTGTTTTAAAAAACGATTAAAGTCATAAAGTAATATTGCACTCATTGCTGTTAGTAAGTTTGACCCATTAATTGCTGCCAAGCCATCTCTTGCTTGTAAACCTGGAACTGGTATTCCAGCTCTATCCATTGCCTCTTTACCTTCAAGGAGCTCTCCTTTATAATATGCCTTACCTTCACCCATAAGAAGCAGACTCAATTGTGCCATCGGCGCTAAATCACCACTAGCTCCCACAGACCCCTTTTGACATACATAAGGTGTTACACCTTTGTTTAACATATCTATGAAAGTTTGAGTAATTTCAATTCTACATCCACTGTTCCCATGAGCGTGTACATTTGCTCTACTCACCATTGCTCCTCTTACATATTCTATAGGAGCAGGATCTCCAATTCCAGCTGCATGATTATAGATCAAATACTTTTGAAAATCTTTAGTTTGTTGATCGTCTAGAATTACTTCAGAAAACTCACCAATTCCTGTATTCACTCCATACATGATTTCTTTGGCTATAATTTTTTCTTCAAGCATTTCTCTGCAAACATTGATACGTTTAATGGCATCAGGATGCAATTCCACTTTTTCATTATGTCTTGCAACTTGCAAGACGTCTTCTATTGATAAATCTGAACCTGTAATTATAATAGTCATTTTAATTTACCTCAATGAGATTGAAAACCATGAATAATATAGACATAAATTCTTATCCATTGGTCCTAAAAGCATTGTTGCCAAGGCAACAAAGAAAGAAATTTTCGCTCATTATCATTTTATGAAATAATAATTCAATAAAATAGGCTATCAGATTAGCAGTATTTCTGAAATCTATTGCTTAGTTAATAAACGAAAATTTATTATGTAGAGATATTTCTAGATTATTAATTACTTTTAATAAAAGTAAAAGGTTATAGAACATGAAGCTGGAGATTTTTAATGGTTTTTGAGGTTAAAATCAGAATAAAACATGAATGTCCTTTTTTAGAGTTTTCAATGCTATTTGGTAGAAAGAAAATATATCATTATGCTGGTTCAGATTTTCATTACTTGTTATTACCTGATCCGATCACAAAGAAAGTAATAGAGCATGGTTTTTCCACTTTTCCTAATTTTGAGAAATGGAAAATCAGTGGAAATATTGTTTCTCTTCAAAAAGATAAAGAAGAAAAATGGAAGTTTCCAAACAGGAAAATAAAGTCGAAAAAAGGGAATATACCTCTTAATCCTTCAATTTATGAAAATTCGATTACTACTTTAGTCTCGTTAAATGGAGGAATGTCACTTTTTCCAGTTATTTATGAGAATGGTTATGAATATCACAGCATATTATGTAATGATTCTAAAATACTGACTAAAGTTCTAAATGCACTTAAAAAATTCCCTGAAACAGAGATACTCCAAAGAAATGATATTGGTGAGGATTCCCTCCATAGACAATCTGCTATCTTCTTTCAAATGATTGGACAATTGACTGAAAAGCAAATTGCTGTTTCTATACTTGCTTTCAATAAAGGATATTATGATATACCAAGAAAGATTCGATTACAAGATATAGCAGAAGAACTAGGAGTAACACGATATGCTGTTGAACGATTACTCAGAGCTTCTGAAAACAAAATTATGAAATTTTTAATTCCTTATTTAAACATAAAGAATATTGAAGAAGAAACAGATGACTCATTATCTGAAAGGTTACAAAAAATATCTGAATTGTAGAGATTACCTGAATAACAGGATAGAAAAAAAAGAGAAGACAAATAGAAAAACTATCAATTGACAGCTTTCCTTAATTTGTTTTTTAGAATTGATCACTTATTTTTTGTTATTTGATATTCTTTCAAAATCACCAGAATTTTAATGCTTGTTTTACTGATTGACGTTTCAACGTTTGAATAGTTTCAGTCGGATTAAGTTCCTTTGGACAGGCTTCCACACAATTAAATGCAGTGTGACATCTGTAAACACCATCCTCGGCTGTAATTCTCTTAATACGATCTTTTTTATTTTCATCACGTGTATCATTCGCAAATCGGAATGCTTTCAGTAGAGCACCTGGACCTAAATAGCTTTTATCTGTCCAAACAGAAACACAGGACGAATGACAGCAACCACATAAGATACACTTAGTTGCTTCTTCGATGATATGAAAATCTTCAGGACTTTGAAGAATTTCTTTTTCAGGATCTTTTGAATGATCTCTGAGAAGATATGGGTCTATAGCAAGCAATTTTTCATAATATGGGGTCATATCAACAACCAAATCTTTTATTACTGGGAAGAAAGGTAATGGTTCAATTTTGATGACCTTTTTCTTTAGCTGTAAAACCAATGTTTCACAAGCAAGCATATACTTTTTATTCACCATAATTGCACAAGAACCACAAACACCAGCACGACAATTATATCGCATTGCAATAGATCCATCCTGTTTAGCAATGATTTCTTGAATTCCGATTAATACTGTGGTACCGTCATTACACTCTAAATCAAATTCACTCCAGTACGGTTTGTCATCTACAGCTGAATTAAATCGTTTGATCTTAAAAGTAACTGTTTTTGTTTCTTTTTTCTGTTCACTCATTTTTACACCTCAGTATTTCCTTTCTTCTGGTTGCCATTTTGTTATTATGACATCGTGATAACTAAGTTCAGCAACACCATTTTCGAAATTTACAAGTGAATGTTTCAAGAAGTTATCGTCATCTCTTTTCATATGATCAAGTCTCCAATGACCACCACGACATTCTTTTCTAGCTAAAGCACTCATACAAATCGCTTCAGATTGATCAAGCATACCTTTAAGAGCGAATATCCATTCTAACTCTCTATTGTAGTGCTTAATTTTAGATTTAAGAAAGATACCTTCATTGAATCTCTTTTTTAGTTCTCTCATTTTATCAAGAGCTTCTTTAAGAGAACTTTCTTCACGATATACAAAAACCTTAAGTTTCATCGCGGTTCTCATTTCTTCCATTATTTCAAATGGATCATTTTTACCTTCACCACTATACCAATAGTCAATTTCATCCTGTTGTTTTTTATATGCGTCGAAAATGGCATATTTGGCATCAGGTGATGATGTAACTTCTTTAGCATATTTAGCAGCCTCTAAACCCGCAACTTTACCAAAAACAACACATCCAAAGAGTGAATTACCACCAAGTCGATTTGCACCATGAACAGAAATACAAGCACTTTCACCAGCAGAATAAAAACCAGCCACCTCTTTACTTGCACAGTTTTCATCCACGTGGATACCTCCCATAAGATAATGGAATCCAGGTTGTACTGGAATAGGATCTTTTACCATATCTTGGCCTGAAAAACGTAATGCAAGCTCACGAATTTGGGGAAGTCTTTCAAGAATTTGTGATTCTGGTAAATGTGTTAAGTCGAGATGAACGTACCCGTTCTCTTTTGTCCCGTACCCTCTACCTTCAAGAACTTCTTGATAGATTGAGCGAGACACGATATCTCTGGGTGCTAGTTCCATCTGTCCAGGAGCATATTTCTCCATGAATCGTTCACCCTTGTTATTTCTCAAGTAACCACCTTCTCCACGAGCAGCTTCACTAATAAGAACATTGTTACCATAAAGAGTGGTCGGATGAAATTGAATAAATTCCATATCCTTCATAGCAACACCAGCCCAAGCAGCAACCGCTATTCCAAAACCAGTACAATTTAGTGCGTTCGATGTGGCTCCATATATTTGTCCAGCTCCACCAGTGGCAAAAATAACAGCATCACATTCCCACATCTCAAGCTCACCTGTTACGAAATTGAGAGCAACAAGACCTGTGACCTTTTTATCTTTAGTTGCGATTCTTACAACAAATCGGTCTTCATATACAGGTACGCCTAACATAACCGATCTTTCCCAAAGAACATGAATCACAGAATGACCTGTTCGATCAGCTGCAAAGCAGGTTCGAGGATATCCTGCACCACCAAATGGTCTTTGACCTATTCTTCCATCCTCGAATCTAGAAAATGGGCATCCCCAATGTTCTAGCTCATAGATGGTTTCTTTAGCCAATCCAATCATTTTTAGAACTGCTGGTTGATCAGCTAGATAATCTGATCCTTTCACTGTATCAAAAGCATGTCTTTCAACAGAATCATCTTTTGATTCAGGGGCGTTCCCTAAAGGTGCATTGATTCCACCCTGTGCAGCTACGGAATGGCTCCTTACAGGTTGACAAATGGAAATTACAGCACAATCGACACCACTTTCTTTAGCAGCGATAGCAGCTCTCATACCTGCCAGTCCTGATCCAACAACTAAGATACTATGTTTCTTTATTTCCAAGATTAAGGACCTCCTATGAATCCTCCGGTAACAATCCCGGGAAGATATGCTATTAATAACAAGCCTAAAAGCCATGCAATGACTCCTAAAACTAGAAATATCCAAAATATCATCTTTTGACGGCGAATTCCTATACCAAAATCAAACAGGATCACTCTTATACCATTAGCACCATGATATATTCCAAAAGCCATCACTCCAGCATCAATAAAGAATCCAAGTGACACCATGTGATTTAATAATTCATTTCCAGTTTCAATAAGAGTTTGATTCATTGAATGGATCACCGTATTGTATAATAATCCTGCTTGATCCAATCCTAAAAATGGATCAAGTAACATCAAACTGACGATTCCCATATGAATAAAAACGTATATTAGAAGGCACAATCCTGTTATTCTTTGAAAAAGCCATG
>JAUUVJ010000002.1 GCA_030589605.1 Candidatus Hodarchaeota archaeon
AATGGGTATCTTTCTGTTTGTTTTATGAAATGTTTATCTAGACCAATTTCTCCTAGAATTCTGATTTGTTTATGTTGAGAAAGTAAATCCTTTATTAAGGATAATTCTTCAATTTTTTTATGGGCTTTCCAGGGGTGAATTCCAATAGCTGGTATTATCAAATTCGGATACTTTTTTTCTAACTCCAATGTACGAAGTGATTCACGATAATTTTGACTAACTGATACTATATGCTTTAAACCTAGTTGATTCCATGTCTTGATATATGTATCAATATAATTATAGAAATAATTATCTGATAGATGACAATGAACATCGATATATTGGTACATATGATTACTACCTCTACATATTTTGTATTACACTTGACCGTTCAAACAGGGAAGTCTCATCTTCACTCCGAATATGAGGTTTTTTATATTTAGCATTCATAAAAGATTAGCAGTTGAAAGACTGAAAAATCTTCACATGCAAATTTAAGGTGTTAATGAGGTTCAATTTTAAGAAAAAGCTAAAAATAAATATAGTAGAGAAATTGTGTTTAACTCTGCTCTTCGCAGAATTAAATTGAAATATTCCCCATATCAAAAAGATTAATTAGACTAGATTAACCATTAAGCTTAATCTATTTGTTTCCAATTAATAAAAGGAAACAGATTGTAAAATCAAGATTTATAAATATTCGGTGGTAAGAACCTTAGTAATGCTTATGGTATATCTTAGAACGACCGCTTTAAGGCGAAAATTCGCTAGATATCTTATTCAGTTACCAAATCTCTTCGCAGGAAAGTTGGAATCTGGTATTTTCCTGATGAAGAATACTGGAAAAAGCATGGCTTTAATATTATCTGAGATGCAGCAACACAAAGGAAATATTGAAGTTAGTGTTATCGAACCGATACGTGAGGAAGATCTAATTCAAGACTCAGAAATTAGGAGAATGGTGTCTTGGCTAAAAGGAAAACAGGAAATTCAGAAGGTATTAGAAAACAAGGAAGAGGACCATCTTCCAAAGGAACAAGCACAGTTATTATCACGTCTGGAAAGGAAGCGTTTCTCAGTTCAGTGGAAACTGAGATGATTAAATATCTTAAACAACTCAGCTCACTCCCTTCAACTTCTGTGAAAAAAGAAGATGATTCTCTAACAAATATGTTACAACGATATGCACGAAAGTGGAGAGGTATTGAAAAGTGACATTACGTGTAATACTAGAGAACATAGGTGGAATTAATCGTCTTGGTTTAGATTTTAAGAAAGGAAAGAACTTGATCAAAGCACCTAATGCGACTGGTAAAAGTTCATTCGTTAAGGGTATAGAATTATTGAATATGCCTAGAGAAGAAATAGAAAGAAGAAGGTATTATCTGAATCTTTTTGCCACAAACGGTTTAGTAAAGATTGAACAAGATGGTAAAATGATATGTGAAAGAAGATTCAATGTTCAATCAGGAAATAAAATGAGTGTTAACGGAGCTCCTTTTCATCCAGAAGGGCATAAAGCCAATTTATTTACACTTGGTACTCCTGATAATGAATTAATAGCAGCTATTACAACAGGGAAGAAGCTAGAAACACTCCTTACACAATATAGTGATGTAACATATTATTCTTTTTTAATTACAAATTTAAAGAATAGGATTAATACCCTAAAAAAAGATCTCCGAATTTATCTAATGTATGAATCAGATATACAAGAGATGGAACAGGAACAAGAAAAACTTGGGAAGGAGCTAGAAGATACCAGAATGGAAAGAGAAACACTTCCTCAGATGAATCTTGAAGAAATTCAATCTTACTCTGAGATAGAAACAACATTCCACAGATTATCACAGGAAGTTATGTCATTAAAAAATCAAGCAGAAGCAGCTATCGATATTATTAAGCTTGATAAGGCGCGTATCCGAGATACACTCAATCAAATTAACAGTATGGAAGAAGAAATCAAAAATTTTATGGTTGAGCACCCAAGTGTGGATCAAGAAATAATTCAAATATCTAATGAGATTAAAGAGAATAGAAAATTCCTTGATGAGGTGAGGGGCGAAAAGATTGAGACAGAAAAAGCAATTAAAGAAGTACGGAATTGGATTTCTCTTAGTCAGAAATTGAAAGGTCTTTCGAAGTGCATTGTATGCGGTAGGCCTTACACTGAAAAACATGCGAAAATTCGAGAAGATAAATTATTAGTAGAAGATTCTCATCATAGTAAGCGCGTTCGTGAAATAGAATTCCAAATTGATGATGCAGAGCGTAGAAAAGAGGATCTTGAAGTATTAATACATAAAATTAAGAATGATAACCAAATAAAGATCAATAAAGCGAAACAAGAGCTTAGACGATTACAAAAAGAAATAAACGAAAAGGAAAAAGAAATCAATTCAACTGAACAGAAATTCATCCAAAAAGAATCTGAGCTAAAAATTCTTGAGAAGACGATTGATCAAGGAAGAGCAGATTCAATTAAACTAATCACTCAATTAGATGCCAAAATTCAGAGATTAATGGGCAAAATCGAACAGCTAGAGAAACAGATATCTGAAAAATCTAAACGAATCGATCAAATTGACCTAGTACAATCTGAATATGATTTTTACGGAGCATTACAAACCCATCTTGAGGAACGGGAGAAAATTGTTAAATTAGGTGTAATAGCTAATTTTAACAAGCAAATTAAGAAAGTATATCAATTGATGTCGTATCAAGATTTTGAAGACATCCGAATTGATCCTAATTTTAATTTAATTGTTAAACGTTCCCACAAAGGAAAATCTCTTGATCAACCTATCCAATCCTTGAGTGATAGTGAGAGGATTACAATTTCTTTAATAGTTATGTTAGCTGGAAGAGAGGAGTATATTCCTGGTTATCCGCTTTTCGTTCTAGATAAAGTAACATTGGACTATGATCCTACTCGTTTTAACATGATCCTAGATTATCTAACTCAACGTGAAGTTCCATACATCCTTGTTACTATCGCTCAGAGTGTTGAAGAGGGTAGTGGTCAGCTCGAAGTAGAGTACTTAGGAGCTAAGATGTAATTTCAATCCATTCTGATTGCAATAGCCTCAATCATTACTTTTGCGCCAAGAGGAAGAGCTGCTGCCTGTAATGTTGCTCTAGCAGGAGGTTCACTAGGAAAATGATTTCCATACTCTTCATTGAGCTCATTAAAGTCATCAATGTCAGCTAAATAGATGGTTGTTTTCACAATATCGCTTAAATAAGCATCTGTTTCCGCGAGTATTGCTTCTATTTTTTTGATAATTTGAGTCGTTTGAGTTCGAATATCTGAATCTAAATCACTAGCTATCTGTCCAGAAATAAAAATATGTTTAGTACCAGAGGCTACAATTCCAGGACTGTATGGTCCTACTACATTTCCTGTTTTAAGCACATTTCTCATTAATAAATATCTCCTTATTTAATTATTTCTTGTTTTTGAGTATTCATATTATTTCTTGAGGTAATACTAATAGATTAAGTTTTGTAGATGGATCTTCTGCTCGTGAAACTTTAGGTTCTAAAACATTTATTTGAATTTCACATGTAACTGAAACAATACACCCAGGCATGATATGTCCACCAATACATGAACTATTTGCTTTGCCAAAAGTGCCATGAAGGTGAACCATGTTGTTTTCAGCAATATTTCCCATCAAAGATAAAACCTCAAGATTTTCATTAAATATATTTTCTTGGTATTTTTTTCCATCAAAGAAGCCGATTTTCGCACTTGAAACAGCCCCGATTCCTCGGATCGTTCCCGCACCAATATTTGAATGGTGCTGACAGAATTTTTGGAGAGATTCAATAATATCTTCCCCCTTATATAGACGGAGAAGGAAACTATCCTTGTATTTCTGTTTAATATATTTCATTTTAACATCAGGAATGTTGTTTCGTATTTATGTAAAAAATTTGTGCAAAGATTTTACACTAGCAGTGAAAGTTTTAATCTTTTTTTTATTCTCAATCTGTTCTTCTAATTAGTATATATTAGTTTAAATTGTATTACTTCTGATGCTTGACTTTCTAGTTTGATAAAATCTATTCTCTACTCAGTTTTTATCGAATTCAACCAATTATTTTCTACATCCATTATCATTGAGGATGTAAGCAATTCTTCTTCATAGATGGCAAAGAAAAAGATAAAAAACGGAATTAAGTTGAATAAATAAGGTTTATAAACAAAGCAAAAGTTTTTAAGTTAAGAAAGGCTTAATAAAGTGGTATTTGGAATAGTTTAAAAATAGTAAAAAGAAGGAAAATCAAGAATCCATTATTTTATTAGTATGGGGTTTCGGTTATGAGAATTCATTGTGATGCTAATTGTAAGTGTCAACTTGAAGGTGGGCCTAGCCGGGAAATTGATAACATCTTTACTGCTCATTTTTGTTCAACTTGTCGTGATGCGTTTTTCTGTGAATTAGGAGTAGTACAACAATTTTCTTCATCAAATAAGGTGAACTATTTTTGTGCGGATTGTGGAACACCACTTATTAAAAAATCGATTGAAGAAATCGCAATGGAAAAAGCAAGATTTTTGATGGATAACAAAAAACTCAGTCATAGTGGTAAATTTAGACCAACTTTTATACCTAAAAAGTCAGAAAGATCTGTTGAAACTCTTTCTTTACTATATGAAACAAAAACTACAAGTGCGTTTCATCGATCACTGATTACTGAGATATCCCGAATATTTGGAGTCACTCCTCAAGTGATCAGTAATTTTGCTCGTGATTTTGGTATAAGTGAAAATGTAATATCTAGTCTTTCTGGTGATACTGAAACAATTCTAATTACTTTATCTAGTATCTCCACGAAATTTATTGAAATCCTTCATTTCACGCTTATTGGTCGTGATCCTACTGAGGGGGGTTTATCGCTAAGATTTTCTGTTTTTGCAAGCAATATAACTGATGTTGTTTTTATTCAACCTGCCGGATCAGTTATTGAATCAGGACCATATGATTTAATCGCATATGATAACCAAGGTATGCGAATCTGGGTATTTTGTGTTGAAAGTACAATCGATTCAATGGATATTGAAAAGATTGTAGCTCCAATGTTAAATCAAGATCTTGATGTTTTTACTGGTGTATCCAAAATTTATTTAGTAGCTCAGGGTTTTTCTTGGGTTGCAAAACAGTTGCTAAGAAAATATAAAGGAATTGTAGTAACAGAAAATACTGGGAAATCACGAACAATTCCATTTGAATTATGGCAGGAAAAAGCAATTAGTGATAAACCTGAAATCATTTTTGAAAATATCAGACCTTAGAAACAGGTGTAAGTTTTGAGTACTTCTTCAGCAAAAAAACCCCCTCTTGATGTCTATTCTAAGATTGTATTTATAGGAAATCCAGGTGTAGGTAAGACATCACTCATCCGAAGAATTCTGGATCAAGATATATTGAGCGTATATTCTCCCACACTTTGGGTAAGATATCACAATCTAGATGTACAGCAGAATGATATTCAATATTATCTTCAATTATGGGATGTATCTGGAAACGAGATTTATTCAGATATTATTCCTTCTATTTTAAAAGGAGCTTCTGTAGTTATTTTAGTATTTGATTATAAAGATGATAAATCTCAAAATGAGTTTATTAGATTATACACCAAAGTTTTAGAGAATGTTTCCCCGACCCAGCTTCTACTAGTTGGCAATAAATTTGAGAATATTAAAAAAGAAATTCCAAAAGTGTTATCCTCTTGGATAAAGGAACATAATTTAATGATTAATCCAGTATCAGCAAAAGAAAATACTGGAAAATCGCTACTATTAAGAAATATCATAAAGTTAATAACAGATATTCCAAACAGTAATAAAACCACACCTATTGAGGTACGTATTGGCACCCCTGATTCGGAATGAATTTCCAATATTTGGTTTAGTAATTCCAAAACAAAAAGTACAATAAAATCACTTTTTTATTTCCATTCTTCTTCATTACCTTGGCATGATGCTTGAACTATCTCACATTGCCACCAATTTGATTTTGGAATGAAAGAACATATTTCATTAGTAATTTGACATTTATTTTCCTCAGTTAAATACAGACATAAGCTAGATAACTGTAATCGTAAATTCAGTTTTTCAGGTTGTTCCCCCTGTTGATAACTCTGGTGTATTCGATCTTTTGTGTCTTGATAGTTTTGTACTTGTACTGTTGTAAGGATACTTCCTGTTTTAAAAGTTATACCTCCTGCTAAGGAATCATCGAGCTCGAGAAACTGAAAAAGTTGTCTTTGGAGCGAATCTAATAATTCCTCATCGATATCGGTCACTCCCATTAGTTTTAAAAGTTCTTTGAGTCTTTTTCGAAACATTTAATCAAACATCCATTAAACTGAGGGGAAGGAGGAGCTATATTAGTACAATTTGATTTTTGAATCAGATATCTAATAAAGGGCTTCCTATATTAATATTCTAAAATAGTGTAAAATTAAATTCGTCTTTTAAGCATTCTTGCTTGGGAGTAAGGGTCATAGTTCATGAATCAAACATTTTCAATATTAAAAGAAATAGTAAAGAGGATAAAAAGAGCAAATCTCAGTTCAAAACCCTGTTACTCTAAGTAGGAATTCAGAAAGGAAAAATGAGAATATTTAATTAATCAGTTTTGGTTTCAAATCAAGAATTATGTCAACTAAAAGTATCAATCTACATTTGTTTTTTCTTAATCCTTTTTTGAACTGATGAATGCGATTAAACTCAAAAAGTATGGAAAAAGAGCTAATCCAATTAATTGTGATGGGTTTCATATATTAATAATTAAAAGAACTATAACTTTGAATTAGTTTTTTAAGCATCGTTGATTGGTTCGTAAAAGAAACTCTCAAAAAGCAGTGATCCGTTTATATCGCGAAAAAGTAGTGGTAATTCATGACTGACAGTAAAAATATTGATTATAATCCTGTCGTTTGGGTAAGTTTAGCCTCTGTTTCAGGATTAAGTTTGGTTAGCCTAGGACAACCTGGTTTACGGACTGATTTGGATGAACAGGTCTATACAGGTGGTCTTACTGCAGTTAAGGCAATGTTAGGAGGAGAAGTTGGTGGAGATACGGATAGATTCGTCGGAGGAAGTCATAGTAATCGAACTGGTAGCTTTATAAGAAGGACTGACACTGGAGGAGAATTAGTTGGACAATACCTTCTAATCTCATCAACCAATATTAAAGTAGCAGATGACTTAGCAGAACATTATGAATATTTAGTCACAATTTTAGCAGAAATAACTCTTAAAACCGAACTCTATAAGAGAGTAGAGAGAGAATTTCGTGCTTTAGGAGTAGATGACGTTTTAGATCTGTTTTTGGAGAGTGTGGTCAAAGCACGAAAGAAAAAATCAATCTCCCTTGATAATAAATACTTTTTTTCAGCACTGAAACAAGTGGTGATGAAATCAGTAAACGATTATGAATATTCTTCCACGCTCGTGAAAATTGCAGAGTTTAAGGGAAAATATCGTGATCTTTCGCCTAGAGTTAAAGCAGAAAAAGATAAGATATTACTGGAATTCACAGAAGACCTCTTGGAACTACTAACAAGTGATCATCCACATGCTTTAGTTTTGTTTCCAAAAATAAAATCGATTAAAAAGGATCTCTTTAAATATCTTCAAACAGAGATTAGGACTTTAAGTGCAAGAGAAGGATTTGAGGAAATTATCAAAGATTTTGAATCGACCGATTTAACAAAGTTTCTTGATGATTTTGCTCTCCATGAGGTGAATAAAACCAATCTCCTTGCTCGTCTTGAAGAAGAAATATTCCACAAATTTAAAAGAGAATTTCCTCTTCTTTTTTTAATTGATCCTGAAATAGAGGGTTTTAAAACTGCAATAGAAAAACTTACTGCTGAAATAAACGAACAATATGATCTAGGGGGAACATTGTCACATATCGGAATTGATATGCTAAAAAACCATCAAGAGTTTGAAGATTTATTTGTACCATATATTCGACATTATTGTGATCGATTCTCAACTGGGTTAACAACTTCTGCGTGGAAATATATGCAAGTTCTTTTTCGGATAATGACCCAGACAACAAAAATCGATGTTCAACAAGTTCTTCCTTCATTAAAAGGGAAAATCCCTGACTCTCATTTTTCCACTCTTGAAAAAATGATTACTAGATATAAATTAACAAAGATTGATCCACTTTCTTTTTCAGTGCGACAAGCTAGTGATATTTTACCCTTTTATCGTGCACTATTCTCTTCATTAGCATATGGTCTTAATATAGTTATGGAGAATATGGTTTTTTCAGCTAAAAATCCTAATAATCTTCTTAGAGTAACTGTTAGGAATTTTAAAGATTTTACAAATCAAATTCAGCCTGTTTATGTACTTTATTCTATATATGCTTATATGGAAAAACAACAAAGACGAGTGAATTTCAATATCGCATTTCCTGAACCAGATGATTTTGGTAAAAACATCGATGTAACTACATGGACTTCTGAGATAATTTTAGATGCATTTATTAAAGCCAATATCAATGGTATCACCAAAGAACAAAAACTTGTTGATTTAAGAATTGGAGAGTTTCGTAGTGAATTTGAAAAGAGGATTAGTGATATTAAAAAGTTTCATACTAGAAATCCTCAGGACATTTCAAAAGGTTATGATCTAAAGCTTAATGAAACAAAGAAATTATCTTTTTCTACAAAACCTGCTCGGGATGTTGAGGAAATCCTTGGAAAAATAGTGGAGGATTACACAAAACTATTCACTAAAGCCGAGCAAGATTTAAATAAAGCAAAGGAAGCAGCAAAAAAGTTTCTTAATGGAAATCTTTCTGAAACTGAGTTACAGAAACAACTATCAGATACACGGTATTTGACAAAGGCTAAGGATAATTTTGAGAAATTTATCAAAAAAGCACATGAAGCAATTCCTAAAAAGTATGCTGATCTGTCTTCTGGAGTAGAGAAGAAATTTAGAGGTTTCAATAAAGATTTTTCAAAAGAATTTGCCTTTGCAAGTAATTTCCTGAATATTGATAAGAAAACTGTTTCAAAAGGTAGTAAGGACTTTTTACCTTCTTCATCACCTATAAGACAAAGTATTCGAAAATCTGTTGATCAAATAATCGAAAGAGATCCATTAATAAACTGGGATAATTGCGGGTATTACTATTTTCACGCAATAAACAAAAAACTTCCTTTAGAGTATCAAATAGAGATTACAAATTCTTTATTGTCTAAAAAATCATTCATTTTTCTAAAAGAAGCAACCGAATCCCTAAAGTTAAACCCAACAAAAGATCTTTTTAGATGTTATTCAGATATTCTTGGCAGTTACATAAAAGATATCCTTATCCGTCTATTTGGAGAAGTAGGATCACACCTTGGTAAGAATTTTTTACGTTTAGATAAGGAGGTTTATTTCATTGAGAGAAAAAAAGTCCCCATTCCAACTTTGATGATGGGGATTCTTTTATCTGTTAATGCAATGAATTCTATCCGTAATGTATTAGGGTCAAAAATAGCTGTTGAATCAGAGAAAAATGAAGGAAGTACAGTCTTTCATATTTCAGCAGTTATTCCAGAATTTGATATCAATTTTAAAAACCTGAAAAAGACATGGAAAACAAAAGAATGGACCCTTCATAGAGTGTTGCTTCTGTTGAGTTGGCACTCACTATTAGAGAAAAATGGTTTCTTTGTAAATATGCTCAGATTTTCTTCCTCTCTATATTCTGCTCGCGTTAAAGAATCATTTGATGAAGTATTTAATCAAATAGAGAAATTTTTGGTTTTTCATTAATTAAATACCTAAATTACTGAAGTAAGTACGAGATTATGGGCTTGCAGAATTATATAAAGGTAAAAAAAGCGCTAGAAGTGTATTCTCCACAGGAAGATACATGGTTTCTAACAGATACTTTAGTCAAATATTTTGATAATCTAGATAGATTTAACTATAAAAAACTACATGTTTGTGAAATAGGAATAGGTTCAGGTTATATTTCAGCCGTATTAGGTAAAATATATCCAAATATCAATTTTGTTGGAGTAGATGTTTATTTCGGAGCAGTCGAACTCTCTTACAAAAATATGATTCGCTGGATTCAGTTGAATCGGTTTTCCTTAATCTGTAGTAATCTGTTAAATCCATTCAATCCAGAAACATTTCAACCTGATGTGATCTACTTCAATCCTCCATATGTTAAAACAAGCATTAATGAATATAAAAATACAACTACACCAATAATCAAAACATGGGCTGGAGGTCCGAGTGGTACAGCCGTTATACATAAATTTCTTGAGAACTTAAAAGATTTTAACTTTAAAACTGGGTTTTTTGTATCTTCTCAATTTAATGATAATGAAACATTTGAAATTAAATTCAAAAAGAACTTTAGATTCAAAATCATAAATGAGAGGAAGGTTGAAGATGAGAAACTCCTGTGTTATCAAGTGATATTAAGGAAATAGCTGGTTACTTATGTGTAGCTCTAACGATTTCCTAGAAAATCAACTATATTCTTAAGGGAATTTTCAGCATCTTCTAGATATAACACTAATTTGTCATTTTCTTGAACGGGTTCATCTAAAGGAAAAATTCTCTGCTTTGAGTCTTCTCGCAGAATATTGAGGATCTTAACTGTTGGGATCTTCAATTCAGAAAGGGGCTTAGATCCCAGTTCTTTAGGCACAGGAATGGCAATTACAGGAGGTTTTTCTAAGGGTAAATCCATTTGTTCATACAATTTACGTACAATCTGGAATAAATTATCTACGATAATAATCTGTCCTTGTTTCTGTCCTGAAAGATAATGAACAAATGGAGGAGCAAATTGTGCAAGAAGAATCGCCTTTAACTCGTCATCTGAGATAAAACTCATGATATTCTGAATTATAATTGGATCCTCGTGCAATATTATGACTTTTTTTGCATTAGTAAAACCTATTGTTTCATAGAGGTTTCTTTTGCCGTATTCTTCAA
Organism: Candidatus Hodarchaeota archaeon; assembly: GCA_030589605.1. Classification (GTDB taxonomy): domain Archaea; phylum Asgardarchaeota; class Heimdallarchaeia; order Hodarchaeales; family Hodarchaeaceae; genus Hodarchaeum. Next base: position 10,970 of record JAUUVJ010000002.1, read on the forward strand.
TTTGTTCCTCATAAAGAACATTAATTTCATCTTTTACTTCATCAATCCAAGCTAATTTTTTATCTGAAATTAGTGCAACTTTGCTTTGAGCACCAATTTCAATTAAATTCTCAATAAATGCCTCAGTAAAGATATTGCTTCCAAAAACAAAGATTTCATTTTGTTGTTCAACAGCTTTTTCTGCAAATTTCCGTACTCGTCTTCTTTGAAACCAACCCATATTAATCCACCTTACTTTCTACTAATCCAGATGATAGTTTAGTCTCCTCAGATATCTGTGTGGGTTCTTCAACATTGTTTATTGAAGTCTTACTGGATTTTTTTTCCTTTTTTCCTTTTTTCTTTTTCGGTTTTATTGGCATTTCAGTGATAACTCGATTTGTTAACTTCATATAATAATTTGTAAAATAATAAATAATCACTTTATCATCGATTTGGAGAGTTTCTTTTGGAGATAAAAGTTCATTCCATCTACGAATAAGAAGTACTTTCTGCTTAAGCAGGTCTGATGTCATATCTTCTCCTGTAACACCGATAAATGTTCTAGGTACATCGATCTCGACAGTTGGAGGAAAATCAAAATCCATACTTAATGAAAGTACTAAGCCTTGAATTGTCATTTCAAGATCCTCAATAATAATCAAATTTTCATCCTTAACAAGTTCGCTAAACACAAATGCAGGTGCATATTGTGAGAGAAGGATGATATCAATATCGGGCCTAATACGACGAATATGTGTTAAAATATTCTGATTTAATTCGACACTTTCTGTTAAAATCATAACACGACTTGCATTTTTAAAACCAATGAGATCATATAAATTGACTTTTCCTAGCTCCCGCAAATCTTCAACAACGTAAGTATCAATAAATCCCTTAAGCCTTTTTACCCAAAGTAAATCAGCATCAGATATTAGTGATACTCGTTCTTCATATCCATATTGATGAATTAGTTCAAAAAGCAATTGCTCTGCAGCTCTCGAACTACCGAATATATAAGTTACATCCTTTCTTGTATTCACTTTGTCTCTATATTTATTTATTGGAGATTTGATCATTAATCTGATAATTATAGTTACCAGCCCAATAAATGTCCCTGCCACTCGAAGAACATTAGGGTCAGTAAGAAACTTAAACATGCTTTGTTGAAGAGCGAACCAATCTAAAATTTCAATATTAAGGGTATTATTGATAAATGAAATAGACATTGGAAAACCGTAAACAATTAATAGTATGAGTGCAATTATCAAAATTATAATCATAGAAAAAAGAATAGCGAGATCTTTCATAGGTAGAAAGTATTTGATTTCTCGATAAATAGCACGATAAACGAATTTTGAGTTTGCCCAAACTGCGGTAAGATTAAACTTCAATTGACGCATATTATCTCCAAAGGTTCTTTTTTTACCTGTTGCTTCTTTCTTTTTCGTTTTTGGCTTGTCAAGTTTCTTTCCACAATTCCAGCATTTTTTACTACCAACTTGATTTAATTCATTGCATTTCGAGCATACAATATCTGATTCTTCTGCTTGATTCAAGACATAACACCCTAGATTTTCCATTTTTATATTGAAAGAGCCTATAAAATTCATTTTTCTATTAAATAAGTAGTATTGACAATTCATTTATTAGTTTCAATCTTATTAAAGAAAATGATTGAAAATTCTTATATTTAAACTTTTTATCCAATTCCGGAAATTATTTCTCAGGCTTAAAAATGCTACTCATTTCAGCACTTTTCAAAGCTTATTTCAAGATAACAAATAGATCAGATTAATCTTTTTTTCCTGAAAGAATTTTTAGTCAGATTTATTGAGAGAAATCACGGTCTTTTTGCATAATCTGCAATAATGATTTGATGTAAGGTTCTTCTCTGTCCTAATTAAAACAAAAATCATTTTCTTTTTTCAAGAAATTCAAGTAGATAATTTGAAGTTGTCCATACAAAGGCAATTAACCTTCCATTGAACAATTTTGCAGGTGTTGGTCGTTTTACAATAATTCCATGATTCTCCCTTGCGGTTTTTAAAGCATGTTTTAGATTTGGAACCTCTATACAATAATGATACAATCTATTTTTACGTTCTAAGATTTCATCAACAGGAGATGGTTTTCTTAATGGCTCGACAAGTTCAAGATACGCATTTTCGATATGTTGGTGGGGAAAACTTAGTAGGACTACTTTTACATTTAAAACTTCATCTTCTATTATTTCACTTTCTTGTTTCATTCCTAATCCTGTGATATGAAATTCAATTGCTTCATTTATTGAGGGAACTGCAATCCCTACATGATGTATTTTCCTTTGCATATAGTTCTACTCACTTTTTTTAGCCTTTCTGGGCTTTGGTAATTTTGATACTACTCTCGCGGGGTTTCCTGCTGCTATACTAAAATCTGGTACGTTTTTACTAACAACGGAACCTGCTGCAACAATTGAACCTTCTCCAATAGTCACCCCAGGTAAAAGAATAGCGCCTGACCCGATCCAAGCTCCTCGTTTGAGAAGTACTGGTTTTGGAGGTTGATTAAAAATTTTCGTTTGGTGATGATATGGACTACCTCCTGAATGGGCTAATATGAGTACAGAGGGCCCCACACTCACATCATCTTCCATTGTAACTAAATGAGGATATTGACCATCAATAAAGGTCAAATTACCTATATAAACTCTTTTCCCAATTTTTACCCCACATTTTCTCCAAACACTTGTCCTAAATTGATATACAGGAGCTATCCATGCTAGCATTCTAAGAATACGACCGATAAATCTTCCCATTAATCTTCACCAAATTGATAATGCTTCATTACGCAATCATTGCTCAATCTTCATTTTAGGATTTCTCATTAAAAGAATTTTTATTCCTCTACTAGTAGTGTTCCTTTAGTATTTTTAATAAAAGAGAGATAGGGAGTTATGGTAAATATTAGTCGTTTACTTTCTTGGAGCAAGCATTTAAGAGCTCGTCGGGGGAGTAAGATATTTCGACAAACAGTGCGAATGTTTCATTACCATATGCAACCATTTCAACTACTCCTTACACGGATCTATGAGGTACTATCTGAATATGAAGCTGGTTTTACATATCCTTTGGTAGCCTCAACAGCAAAAAAACATCTTCGATTAGTCGAAATGTTGAAGTCTTATCCTTATGAAATTGCTATTCATGGATATAAGCATGTTCGTTATCAGCATCTAACCTATCAGCAGCAAGATCGTGACATTTTTAAAGCGATTAGAACGTTCAAAGAATTAAAAATTCCCTATAATGGTTTTCGAGCTCCATATGATAATTATACCCAAGATACGATCGAATTAGTTGAGAAATACAAGTTTAAATGGGATATTGGAATTGGTTATAGACCAGAATATCGTAAAAATAACACTATTTTTAATGCACCACTCCAAAATGGGAAGCTATCAAGTTATAATTGTGTTCCTTTGAATGTATGGTCTGATGATAGCATGATAGATCGATATAAAATGTCAGCAAAACAAATAGGAAAAACATTGATATCCCAATTAAAACATGCAAAAAGTAAACAGGGTGTTTTAATGTTTGATCTGCATCCAATAAGATTAGGCCAAAAACAATATGTATCATGTCTCATCCCTTTTCTTGAATATGCCCAGAAAATTAATGCTTGGTTACCAACTGTCTCAGAAGCGATAGAATATTGGAATAAACATCAGAAATGGAAGCATGATGCTCCAGTTTGTTGTCTGTTGACTGGTGATATTGATAATTTTACATTCTGGGATTACTTAAGACGATTTTAAACATGGTGAATAATATGAATCCTTATTCAATTGGTATCGATATGGTTGAGATTAATCGTTTTTATAATCTACCTGTATCAGAGCATTCACGATTTTATGCACGTATATTTGATACATCAGAGATGGAACATTGCATGCATTCTAAAAATCCATACCATTCTTTAGCAGGTATTTTTGCTGCTAAAGAAGCAGTCTTCAAAGCAATAAGCAGTGAAATAACATTGAATCTATGGGATATAACGATACTTCATGATTCAGAAGGTAAACTATTAGTTTCAATTAAAGATCGATGCTTTAATCAGGAAAATGAAGCAAATGTTCTAGTAAGCATTTCATATGAATCAGGATTTGCTTTTGCAATCTCTCTTGTTATAAAAAACGATCGAACAATAAAATTTACTGAATTACTTAAGAATATCAGTTCTAGTACATCTAAGGTGCTAAATAATGAGTTTAGAAGAGAAGGACGAGATGTTACAGCAAAAAAAGCTTCTTAAAATTATAGAAGAAGACCCTTCACATCGTAATTATTGGAATGTCCATAAACGATTAAAAAAGATAAAATTTTCACCTCAAGATATTCCTTCAACCAGTCAAATGAAGATAGCTTTACTTAGTTCTTTCACAATTGATCCGTTAGCAATGTATCTTGATATTGATAATCGTATGATCGGGTTATTTCCAGAGACGTATATCGGTCCTTTTAATCGTTTTCGGGATGAAGTGATGAATAAGGACAGTGGTTTATATAAATTCAACCCTGATTTAATTACCTTCTTTGTTCAACATGATTCGCTAGTAACGGATAATTTTAAAGTAATTTTCTCTCGAATGAATACTAAACAAAAACGGGATGAAATTGATAGAATTTCTAGTGACCTTAATCAATTAATGGACATATTGGTGAAAAATACTAATGCTATAATCCTTTTCAGCAATTTTATTGTTCCTGCAGATTTTCCTTTAGGAATTTTGGATAACAAACAAGAAATTGGATACAAACGCTTCTTTACATTATTGAATGATAAGTTAGAGAGTGTTTTTGTTAATAGTAACCAAGTTTTCATTCTAGATCTAAATAACGTTGTTAGCAATTTTGGTAAAAATAAATATATGAATTTTCCAATGTATTACCGTGGTTCTTTAGTTTTCAATGATACATGTCTTTCTCAAGTTTCTTATGAAATTATGGCTTATATTAAAGCGTTAAAGTCAAAAAACCGTAAATGCATAGTTTTAGATTTGGATAATACGTTATGGGGTGGTATTATTGGTGAAGATGGCGTTGATGGTATAAAACTTAATCTTACCTATCCTGGTAATGAATTTGTTGATTTTCAAAGAACACTATTGAGCTTATATAACAAAGGAATTATTCTAGCTGTAAATAGTAAGAATAATGAAACCGATGCACTAGAAGTATTTCGAAAACATCCTTACATGCAAATAAAAGAGAAACATTTGGCAGCATACCGAATTAACTGGGAAGATAAGGTAAAAAACCTTATAGACATAGCAAATGAAATCAATATTGGTTTAGATAGTATAGTTTTTATTGATGATAATCCTGTTGAACGAGAGAGAGTAAAATCATCTCTTCCTGAGGTTTTAGTTCCTGATATTCCATCTAGTCCTTCATTATACAGAAATTTTGTTGAAAAGTTAAATGATTTTAATACACTTACTTTAACAAAAGAGGATTTAACTAGAGGAGAGTTATATAAAGCTAGAAAGAAAAGAAAGGACTTAAAACAGAAAATACAATCGATAGAAGAATTCTTACAGTCCTTGGAAATAACCGCTGAAATAAAATATGGTAATGAATTTTCTCTTTCTAGAATAACTAGCTTAGTTAATCGAACAAACCAGTTTAATCTGACTACAAAACGTTATACAGAAAAAGAAGTTAAAGAAATTCATGAAGACACTGATCAATATCTCCTTTATACATTGAGGGTTCGAGATAAATTTGGAGATGAAGGAATAGTTGGTGTTGCAATTATTAAGAAGGAATCTGCTGAATCATGGACTATTGATACTTTTTTGATGAGTTGTCGTGTTATTGGAAGAAAAATAGAAACTACTTTTTTGTATAAGATTATAAAGGATGCACAAAAAGCTGAAGTGAAATTTCTTCATACTATATATATTCCATCACGTAAAAACTCGTTAGTTAAGGATTTTTATCCCGACAATGGGTTTAAAATGAAAAAAACAGGAATAGAGGGAGAAGTTAACTTTCAATTATCTTTGGAAAACATTCAAATCTCCTATCCAAGCTATCTACAAGTGGACGAAGATGAACTCTGATAACAGTATGAAATTCATAGAAATAGTTTCAAAGATATTACTTATAGATCAGGCTAAAATTGTAGATGATCTATCTCGAGAAGATCTTGAAGAGTGGGATTCTATGGCACATCTAGTATTGGTGTCAGATATTGAACAAGAATTTGATATAATTTTTTCTGATGACGAAGTAACTAGTATAGTAACAATCAGTGATTTGAAAAACAGTTTAAAAAATCACGGAATCGTGATATAATATTTTATAGAAAAAAGTGCTTAATAAAATAGTTTCTTTTCTTTGTATTTTTAATAGCCCAAGTTGGAGTAAAACCAAGTATCTATTTCTCTCCTCTCATCTTTCTATATTTGATTTTACTAATACCTATTAAAAGGCATATATTCTGGAGTCTATGTAAAATTTATTAAAAACCTTGTTTTGTCTTTCTGTCAATCAATTTATTTACATGCATAGAAAAGGGACGAAGGGAATTGCATTCTTCTCCAAAGTCATCTTGACTTCTGATATTTTACCCAGCTCGGTGGTGCAACTTATTGGAAAAAAAACAAGGATTAATTAGCGTCTTTGATAAAACTGGAATACTTGATTTCTGTACGCAAGTTTCAGAGTGGTTTAACTTCATCAGTACTGGAAAAACCGCAAAATTGCTTGAAACGTCAAATATTCGAGTACAAACAGTTGCAAACTATACTGGTTATCCTGAGATTCTAGGTGGAAGAGTCAAAACCCTACATCCTAAAACTATGGGAGGTATTTTAGGAACAATCGATCACAGATCAGAAATGGAAAAAATGAACATTCCCCCTCTTGGATTAATCGTTGTGAATCTTTATCCCTTTCAACAGGTTATTTCACAATCACACGAATTGGCTGAAGCAATCGAAAATATTGATATTGGGGGTGTTACTCTTCTTAGAGCAGCTGCAAAAAATTTCAAGGAAGTAATTGTTATTTGTTCTCCTGATGATTATAATTCAGTAAGTGAAGCAATAATTAGTGACAGCATCAGTCTTGAGATGCGTAAAGAACTTGCAAAAAAGGCCTTTCTTTACACAGCTGAATATGATTCTACCATCAGTCAATATTTTGCTGAAATAACAAATGATCCTTTTCCCCCCCTATTTATTCAGAGTTTTAAAAACCCTCAACATTTGCGATACGGTGAAAATTGGCATCAAGAGGCAAGATATTATTTACAATACAGTCAAAAACCTTTTTACAAGCAATTACATGGCAAAAAGGTGTCCTTAAACAATTTAGTAGATTATTACGCAGCCATAGGGCTACTCTCTGAGCATGAGAATCCTTCTTGTGCGATTATTAAACATACAAGTCCTTGTGGTTTTGCATGCGCGGGTGATATTGAAACTGCTTTTGATCACGCTTTTGCTACTGATAATCTTTCAGCATTTGGATCAGCCATAGGCTTTAATCGTCCAATTACTGAGGAATTATCAAAAAAACTCAATGCAATGTTTGTTGATGCAATAATTGCGCCAAAATACGAAGATAGAGCTTTTGAAATACTCACAAGAAAGGAAAAAATTGTTCTTTGTGTCTTCAACAACTATGAGATGCCTAAACAATCAATCCGACTTGTACCAAATGGTATTTTAGTTCAACCAACTGATACACGTAAAGTTACAGAGGATGATCTTTCTTTTGTAACGAAAAGAAAACCTACTCCGAAAGAACTTAAGGATTTACTTTTTGCATGGAAAGTAGTTAAATATGTTAAATCAAATTCTGCTGTAGTAAGTACTGACACACGAACACTTGGGATCGGAATGGGCCAGACTTCAAGGATCGGGGCTGTAGAATTAGCTTTAAAACGGGCGAAAGACCGGTCATGAGGAGCTGTGCTAGCCTCTGACGCTTTTTTCCCATTTAGAGACTCTGTGGAGGCTGTCGGAAAGAAGAGTGTTACCGCAATCATTGCGCCTGGGGGTTCAATCCGAGATAGTGAATCGATTGAAGCTGCTAATGATTTTGATATAGCAATGGTTTGGTCAGGAATCCGTTGCTTCCTACACTGAACCACTTTTGAAAATTTATGTTTTTTTGAATTATTATATCTACTTTGACTATAGAATCTCAATATCCCGTAGATCAAATTGTACTTTCAGAAAGTTTAGGATGATGAAAAAAGCATCATAAGGTAATTTCTCAAATATATATCGAAAATTCAATTACTTTTCTTCTAGTACTTTTTCAACTAGAGACTTTTAAGAACCAGTATTACAAAAAAAGGATTAAAAATTCTTCTGGTCAATCTGTACTAACGAACCAGGCGAATCCCCTGCTCCCCAATCTAATTCACGCTTTAACAGATCTCGTATTGCTATCCGAATAGCTTCTGATCGGGAGGAATAAACACCTGCACGAACTAGTTCATCTAATCCTTCTAAGTAGGTGGTTGGAGCTTTAAAACTAATTAGTTTCATAGTAACTATACCCTAAGTTAATATTTCAATTGAACGAGCTTTTTTCATATTAAATATCTGGTTTTTTAATCTACAAGTTAGAGAGTTGCTAGACCTGTATATTACAGGAGAGAACTGATAATACATAATAATCTTTTTAGACTTTAAATTCCTTTGGCCTTTTTATATGAAGAATTGTAAACCGAATTAATGCATAGTTTTCTCTAAAAACTCTTTAAATGTACTCATTCTCTCAGAATTATGATAATATCATTTTGATGTCTATTTGTTGATTAAGAATAGACCTATTGATGAATGATTTCGCACATCAAATTAGAGATGAAAAATTCTAGATTTAAAAGAGCAAATGCTTTAAATGGAAACAAAACACATTATAGCTAAGGTGTTTATCAATGACAAATACTATCTCAAAAGTAAACGAAGAGCTAAATGAAACTCAGAAGAACCTTTCTAAAGCTGCAGATATTGCAAAAGCAATACCAGAAAAGATCAAGCAACTTTTTGAAGAGAAAAAGCAATTAAAAGTTAAAAACGAAGAATTACAAAGAACTAATAATGACCTGAAAAATAAAGTATCTAATCTCGAAGGATCGCTTTCAGATCAACGAAAAGAGTTTGAAAATAAATTATCGTCTAATGAAAATCGAATTGTTTCTCTGGAAAGAGAGATAGAACTCTCAAAAGATGAATATTCAAAATTAAATAAACAAATGGAAGAGAAAATAAAGCGGATTGAGATATTGGAATCTCAAAACGAAGAAATGACAAAATCGCTCAGAGAAAAATCGATGTAATAACATTAGGCACACGAAACTGGAAATACCAGCCGTGAGAATAGCCTGTATATCTGATATTCATGGAAATTATGTTGCTTTATTAGCAGTTTTTGAAGACATCAGAAAGAGGGGGATAGAGATTATATTGTGTGCAGGAGATATTGTTGGTTATTATCCCAATCCAATAGAGTGCATTGAACTAGTAAAAAAAAAAATTAAACATGTTATCCGTGGTAACCATGATGATGCTGCAATTATTCCAGATTTTAGTCAACAAAAGAACTGGTTCAATCCTGTTGCAAGAGAATCACTAAGATGTACACGAGAAATACTTGAAGAATTAGATTCTTCAACTTATAAGAGTTTTTTAACATCACTCCCTATTCAGAAAGAGCTAATTTTTAAAAATAAAAAAGTCCTTCTTGCTCACGGAACGCCAGATAAACCTTGGGAATACTTCCTTTATCCATACTGGGCCAACGATCCTCCTCCTGAATATGAGATACGGATAAATAGATGGTTTAAAAATTGGGATCTAGTAGTAATTGGGCATACTCATCAAGCATACGTGCATAATAGTAAAATTTCTCAAAAAGTCTTGGTAAATCCTGGTAGTGTCGGACAACCCCGTGATAATGATCCTAGAGCTAGTTATGCTATTGTAGAAATTGAGAAATCAAGGATAGATGCTGAAATTATCCGGATTGAGTATAAAATTTCCGAGACTTGTAAAAGCATTAAACAGGCGTTTTTGGATGATTATCTTTGTGAAAGGCTATATGCAGGAAGATAGTCAGTTACCTTGATGTTTTATTAGTTTTTGCATGATAACATTGATTATGGACTAGTTTCTAACGATTTAACGATATTTATCAGTTAATAATAAGGAAAAAACGGATTAAATTTTGTCTGAGACGGAGTTTTTCTTAAGAAAGCTTTAAAAATTGTATCTGAGAGGGATTAAGTACGTAAAAATAAATTATTCTTCTATAAAATTCGGATTGAATTGAGGAAAATTTGATTTTTTTCGCTTAATTTACTATGGATGAATAATTAGGTGTTTCGGTGTAAATTTTGTCTGGAGAATATGATGCTAGTTCTATTCAAGTTTTAGAAGGACTTGAGGCTGTTCGTCGTCGCCCTGCGATGTATATTGGAAGTATTGATGAAAATGGGCTTCATCATCTAGTTTGGGAAATAGTTGACAATTCTATTGATGAAGCGATGGCAGGTGTTTGTGATCAGATTAAAGTGGTTTTAAGTGAGACTGAGCATGGCTTTGAATCTATCACTGTTCATGATAATGGTCGTGGCATTCCAACAGATATTCATCCCCACTATAATATGTCATCACTTGAGCTGGTGACAACTCGACTTCATTCTGGAGGAAAATTCGATCATTCTTCTTATAAAGTGAGTGGTGGATTGCATGGGGTTGGAATTGCAGTTGTAAATGCTCTTTCTAGTTGGATGCAAGTGAAAGTTAAAAGAAATGGAAAAATCCTTATGCAGGAATATGTTCGTGGGGAAACAATCTCTTCTGGTCTAATTAAGGTTGATGAGGAATGGGATTATGAAACAGGAACCCAAACAACATTTATTCCTGATCAGGAAATATTCGAAGTGACTAACACTGATATTACGGTTATTCGAAGTAGATTACGTGAATTAGCGTTCCTAAATAAGGGACTAACAATAACTCTTTATGATAATAGGAAATCAACTCTTGCTAATTCTGTTGAGAGAATTGCAGATTCAGCAAAAGAATCATATGAGTTAGAACAAGATGGAGGAGAATTAGAACCAAAAACAGTTCTTGAAGGCAAAGATAGAGTTTGGGTCTTTCGTTACGAAGGTGGAATAAAAGCATACGTTGAACAATTAACAACTAATCCTATTCACGAGGATATTCCATATTTCGATGAAAATGTTGAATCTAACCAAGTAGAAGTTGCTTTAGCATATGATCGTTCTGAACGTGAATTAATGCATACTTTCACTAATAATATCAATACACGTCATGGGGGTACTCATTTATCAGGTTTTAAATCGGGTTTAACTAGAGTGATGAATGCTTATGCTCTAAAAAATGAGCACTTAATAAAAAACGCAAGATTGAAGAAGGATTTGAAGGAAAAGAGATCAATATTTACTGGTAATGATGTGAGAGAAGGTTTAGTTGCTGTAGTATCCATAAAAGTTATGAATCCACAGTTTGAAGGTCAAACAAAAAGTAAATTAGGAAACAGTGAAGTTAGAGGTATCGTTGAAAGCAGCTGTTATGAAAATCTTCTGAAATTCTTGGAAGAACATCCACAATCTGCAAAAATGATTTTGGAAAAATGCGAAGAATCAGCAATCGTGCGAATGAGATTTAGGCAAATACGTGAAGCAATTAAAAAAACTCAAGCCAAAGGAACAGGAAAACTCGTTGAATGCGCATCCAGTGACCCTGCCGAACGGGAAGTTTTTCTCGTTGAAGGAGACTCTGCTGGAGGTAGTGCTATTGAAGGTCGGTTTAGTGAATTTCAAGCTATCTTGCCTCTTAGAGGTAAAGTTATTAATGTTGAAAAAGCACGTTTAGAGAAAGCTATGAAGAACAAAGAAATTTTGGAGATAATTCGGGCAGTGGGAGCAGGATATCGTGAAAATTTCCAAATAGAGAAAGTACGTTATCATAAAGTCATTTTATTAATGGATGCGGATATTGATGGACATCATATTGTCTGTTTATTACTAACATTTTTCTTCCGTTATATGCCTGAACTAATTGATGAAGGATACCTTTATGTTGCTCAACCACCCCTTTTCAGATTAAAAAAAGGAAATAAGGAAATCTATGTTCTTTCTGAAGCTGAGAAGGAGGAAATTATGGAAGAATGGGGTGGAAAGATAGATATAAGTCGGTTTAAAGGATTGGGGGAAATGAATCCCATTCAACTCAGAGAAACTGTAATGGATCCATCTAAACGTACGTTGCTTCAAGTTTCTCGAAAAAATAGTATAGAAGCTGAAAAAATTTTTGTAACTCTAATGGGAGAGGATGTAAAACCTCGAAGAGAATTTATCGAGACCCATGCGCTTGAAGTGGAGAATTTAGACATATAATAAGGATGTATCATAATGAGTAGTAACATCAAACCAACTCCAATTGAAAGAACTATGTCAAAAAGTTACTTAGAATACTCAATGTCAGTTATTACAAGTAGAGCCTTACCTCATGTTCGTGATGGTCTGAAACCAGTACATCGTCGTATTCTTTGGGCAATGCACAACTTAGGTTTAGTACATAATAAACCTCCTCGAAAATGCGCTCGTACGATCGGAGAAACTCATGCTAAATATCATCCACACGGAGAAGGATCAGTTTATGATGCTTTAGCGAGACTAGCACAACCATTTTCCTTAAGATACCCTTTAATCATTGGACAAGGTAATTTCGGCAGTATGGATGGACAACCTGCAGCAGCTCAACGTTATACTGAGGCAAAAATGAGTAAAATCACATCAGAGATTTTAAAAGATATTGAAAAAGAAACTGTAGATTTTGTAGATAATTTCGACGGTTTAGATAAAGAACCTGTAATTCTTCCCTCGAGAATTCCTCAGCTCCTAATCAATGGCGTTATGGGAATAGCTGTTGGTATGGCTACGTCAATGCCTCCTCATAATTTAACTGAAGTGTTAAATGGTGTTATTGCAACAATTGATAATCCTGATATTACCACAAAAGAATTGATGAACCATATTCCTGGTCCTGACTTTCCTACTGGAGGAGTTATATTTGGTACTTCAGGAATTCAACGTGCTTATCATACGGGGAGTGGGAATGTAATCTTACGAGCAAAATATGATATTGAACAAAAGAAAAACTTAACACAGATTATTGTTACCGAAGTCCCTTATCTTGTTAAACGTCAAGATACGATCGAACATAGAGGATTGGTAGATATTATAGAAAGAATGAAAGAATCAGGAAAATTACCCGAGATAGGCAGTGTGAAAAACGAATCAAATATCATTCGTGGGACAAGAATAGTAATAAATCTGAAAAAAACAGCAAATGTAGATATTGTGTTGAATCGGTTATTTAAATATACTCCCATGCAGACATCATATTCAATCAAGAATATGGTGCTTGTTGATGCGCGTGTTGGTGGAGAAATAAGATTTAGGCCGAAAAGTCTTGGATTGAAGGGATTAATTACACAATTTATTGACCATCGTCATGAAATCGTTGTTCGCCGAGTAACATATCAGCTAAAAAAAGCTAGGGAAAGGGCCCACATCCTCGAAGGAAGGAAAATTGTTGTTGAGAACCTTGATGAAGTAATCAAAATAATCCGTTCATCTGAAACAGTCCCAGAAGCTCAAGAATCATTAATTAAGCGATTTATTCTTTCCGAAATACAGGCTAAGGATGTTTTAGCACTTCCATTAAGAAGTTTAACCCGATTTGATCGCAATAAAATACTCAAAGAATATGAAGTGATCCTCAAAGCTATTAATGAATACGAAACAATCTTAGCGAGTGAAGAACGTGTTTTTAAAATAATAGTTGAAGAAATAGAGGAAATTAGAGAAAAATATGGTGATGCTCGCAGAACTACGATCTTATTAGATGATTCTGAAGGATTTCAAGAGTGGACAGGAAAAACAGAACAAGATTTTATTCAGAAAGAAGATATTGTAATAACTCTGACCCAGAATGGTTATATCAAAGCTATCCCTGCTGAAGTTTATAATTCTCAACGCCGTGGTGGGAAAGGGATTAAATCAATGGAAATTGGAAAAGATGATTATCTCAAGGAAATGGTAGTTGCTTCAACTCATGACACTATACTCTTCTTTACGGTTAAAGGAAAAGCATTTAGAGTACGAGGTTATCAGATTCCTCAATCTAAACAGCGTGTTACGAAAGGAGTAAATATCGTTAACTTAATCAGAATAGATCCCGAGGATGAAGTTGAAACGATGAGACCGGTCTCTGAATTCGATGATTCGCATTATTTAGTATTATCAACTAAATCTGGATTGGTTAAAAAAACACCCCTGCAGGATTATGAAAATATACGGTCAACGGGTATTATTGCGATACAATTACGAGATGATGATAGCATCGTGGGAGTTAAAATCACGGATAATAAAAGAGAAATAATTTTAGCAACAAAAAATGGAAAAGCGATTCGTTTTCCAGAATCAGAAGTAAGAGTCGTTGGACGTAGTAGTATTGGAGTTCTTGGCATCCGCTTAAATAAGAAAGATAATGATTATGTAGTTGATATGTCGATTGTAGATCAAAAGAAGACAATACTGACAGTATGTGCGAATGGATTCGGGAAACGTTCTAAATTTAATCACTATCGAATAACACATCGTAATGGAAGTGGAGTTATAAACATAAAGAACACTGAAAGAAATGGTAGTGTAATTGCCGTAAAGGTTGTGTCAGACAGTGATGATCTACTTATGGTTGCAAATGACGGTAAAATAATTCAAATTCCAATAAAAGATATTCGAATAATTGGGCGAGCTACTTCTGGTGTAAC
>JAUUVJ010000293.1 GCA_030589605.1 Candidatus Hodarchaeota archaeon
AGATTCAAATAGATTAATTCCAATATGTGAAGATAACGATCTTGAAATCTTAGTTGAAACGTTTCCAAGTGAGTCTAATTCATCATTAAATGAAAATAATACGATTATAGATCATATAAGTGGTATTGACAATGATAAAAATATCTTAATTTTCAAGTTTTCTTCTACAGGAATAACATTGTTTATTTGTTTTACAAAAATACCTCAATCGTTCGGAAAGGTTAAAGTTCTTAAATTCAACAATGGTAAGATTCCCCTTTATATTTTAAAATTATTAAAGAAGTATTCAAAGGATTTAGCACCTATTGACTTATTACAGAAGCTATGTGATACTTCAATTCTAGAAAATGAGTTCTTAGATACTCTTATGAGTAGTAATAATGATTCAAATACATTACCAAAGGAATATTTACTTGGAATCATTGCTATTTTATTAACCTGTTCTGAAATTATCAAATCAGATGATTTTCATAATCAACTGACAAAGAAAATTGAAAATTCACCATTAATTTCAGTTAAGGATTTCTTTTCTTTTCTTAAAGGGTTTTTTTCAACAAATACTATTAATTCATTGTATCCAACAAGGGTTTTACAAATTCTTAACAATATGGAAATCGATTCAATGGCTATAAATATGCGGTTAATTCAGTCGTTGTTAAATCGTTTTCCATTTTCTTATAATGAACCATCTTTCACTCATCGGGAGATTGCCATAACTCCTTTATTACTCTCAACTTTTGAGGAAAAATATTTCAATTCTGATCAAAAGAAAAAACAAGGAAAATATTATACAAATTTCAGTGAAGCTGATTTTATTGTTTATCTCGCAACATTTCGTTATCTACAAAACAAAAATCCATTAGTAAATAGGAAAAATTTATTTCAATGGGTGTATTCTTACCATAATTTAGTTCCAATTGAACATCAAGAATCTATTGATAGAATTAAATTCGAACAATCTACTTTCAAAGTTTTAGACCCTTCTTGTGGGTCTGGTACATTTCTTGTCTGCATAGCAAGGTTATTTTTCTATCTAACTAAGTCAAATTTAATTAAGAAAAAAGCTATTTTACAACTATGGGGATTTGATCTTGCTAAAACGGCTGTATTTGTAACTCAGCTACGTTTACTTTTCTTATCAATGTATGAGAAATGTGAAGAAACTTTATTGAACAAAGTTGAAGAGACAAATGTGGCTATTATATTAGATTTTGAAAATATTATTCATGGGGATTTTCTTTTTCATCCAAATTATGAAAGCTACGACATAATAATAGGAAACCCTCCATTAGTGAGACAAGAGGATATAAGCTCTTACACCATATCTAATTACAAGGACAACCTGATACGGAGAATAAAAAAAATCACAAAAATTTCTAAAAAAATAGACAAGAAAAGTGATTTATACATCTATTTCTGTTTACTAGGTTTATCACTACTTGATAATGGAGGAGTTTTAGCTTTTTTGACAAGTAATGCATGGTTGGAAGTCAAGTATGGTCAAACTCTTCAAAAGTTCCTCCTAGATGATGAAAATCACATTTCGAGATTTGAAATCATTCAAAGAAGTCGAATCCGTCTCTGGCAAAAAGTGGGAATCAATTCTGTTATTCTATTATGTGAAAAATCATTGGAAGGTGGATTATCAAATAAGGAAGCTCTGTTCACTGATTCAAAAGTTAAGTTTGATTTGATCCCTAAAAAGTCTCTATTCAAAGGAATTATATCAGGTGAAAATTATATTGATGATTATTATAGAGTAGAACGGATAGAAAGAAAAGAATTATCTCAAACTCATAAATGGGCTGGAACGTTTCTTAGAACAAAGAATTCAGAAAGAATTCTTCTTAAAAAACTCGGAAAAAAAGGTGTTCCTCTCCATACACTTGCCGACATTAAATTTGGTATAAAAACTGGGTCAAATGACTTTTTTCATATTCAAATTGCTGACGAAAGTAATAATCAAGAGGATTATAACCTGGTTTCAGTAAGGAATCGTTTAAATTATGTTGGATTGATAGAAAGGAAATATCTACTTCCTCTTATTAAAAGCCCTATTCATGTGAAACAATACATAATTCCTCATAATTTTGTACCAAAGTATTGGTTATTCTATTGTCAAGACTCTCCAAACCAGCTCAAAGGCTCAAAAGCTTGGGAGTACATCAATTGGGGAGAAAATGTACTTATAACTATTAAACAGGGTATAAAGACTGGTTTGCATACTCAAGGCTTCTCTTCTCTTAAAAGTGTTGCACAAAGAAAAAATTGGTATTCTCTCAATAAATATCCCGTCCCAACAATGTTATGGACTAAGAGTTATCATAATAAACAAGGTTGTTTAATGAATGATGCAAACGTAATACCTGATCAACGTTTTTATGCAATAATAGTAAATGAAGACATATACACTCCTTTAATATTCCTTTATCTAAACTCTTCGTTTGTATGGGCTCTGATGGAAGCACAGGGTAACACAAATATGGGATATGGTGTACTAGATACGAATGTATATTGGCTAAAAGATTTGAAAATTCCTATCAACGCTTTAGAAGAAAATAATCGGATAATAAGGCTTATGAAACGATTAAGAAAGGAAGTTGAAAGGATTCCAATAAATACCTATTCAAGCGTACGTAATGATATTGATAGATTTTTCGCCCCCTATTTTGATTTTGATGAAACTTCCCTAGTAAGTTTAAATCAGTATAATTTACGATCAGTAAAAAATCGTTTGAGTTAATCTTTTAAAGTAATACTTGTTTAATGAGGGAAGAATACCTATTCACCAAATCAAACTTCCAAAAAGATGGTATTAATGCTATTATCCGTTCATTGTTTCTAGATAGAATTTTGATTTACAAAAGTATTGAATCATTTAGAACAAATACATAATTAAATACCATATTTTTTATAATTAATTGTTTGTTTTCGGGCGGATAACGATAATGATGGATACAAATCACCCCGCAGTTGGATATTCTTCACCATCAGATAGAATGAGTGTTATCCGACAACTTGTATCGCAACAATTCTTTCTACCACCGAATTTTGTGATTGATCGAACACACCGGATTGAGTTGCTTGTTCATGGCTCTGATAGAGTTTTCGATATGTTTTCGGATTTTCTCTATGAAATAAGCAAATCTGTTAAAGGAAATAATATTAATTCATATTCTTCTGCTTTGAAAGCAGCAGCAAAGCGTCTTAATCTTGATGAATTAAGCATCGAAGGAATATTTTTTAAGAAATCAAATGGATTCCTTAAAGAAGGATTAGCTACTGAAGAAATATTATTTATTACCACAATTGCCACAATACTTGAATCACTAGATTTAATTCATTATGATTTGTTTATTCATGAATTAAGAAGTCGTTACAATGATTTAAATAAACAAGAAGACAGTTTTACAAAGAATTCTAAGTTTGAAAAAGGTGTTGAAAGATTAGGTGAGGTTGCAGATTCTCTTTTCTCACTTCTTCTTAATTTAAGGAAAATTAAAGAATTAGCTACTATATTCCAGTTTTCTTTGAATTATAATAAACATCAAGTTGAATTATACTACAAAGAAGTAATTGCTAGCATATTGAACAATAATTCATAAGGAAAAAATAAATTTTCAATTTGATTTTGAATTTGAAGGAATAAACATTTTTTTAAATGCTAGCAATATCAGTTATTTCACCTTTAAAACTGAATGATTAACTTTATTTTTTGTAACAATTTTTAGGTGATAAAAAAAATGCTTGAATTTATAATTGATCCATGGTTACCTTATATAGTAACCATAGCTGGTATTATTGGTCTTATATTCGGGATTAATAAACTAATGAAATCAGATGAAGATGAATCTGATCTGATAAAGTATATCGCATTAGGTACATCTATAGTAATCGGACTATTGAATATTGTAGCCGTATTTGAATGGCAAATTGACACTGTAGCTCCAGAAGTGACAACTGTTCACTGGTTAACTGTTTTATTGATTTTCTTAGCTGGATCTACGATGCTAGCTGCCCCTCTTAAGGAAACCCCATTGGCTGCAGTAATCGCTTTGTTAGCTTTTGGATCTTTAGTGGGTGTAGTATTGTTAATTGCTCCTAGTTGGACAGAAGCGGGACTGGTCGGCATACCTCTTTGGTTAATAATTTTGGCTATTGTAATAATAGTTGCTCTTGTATTTATAGTTACATTATTTACAGAGTTCACTGTTGATAGAATACTGCAATTAATATCTTGGGCCCCAATTGTTATCATATTTTGTGCACTTCTAGCCATTCAAGGCTTACTGGTACTTGTTCTACCAGGTGCAGGCGGTATATGGGAGTTATTTAATCCTTCTTAACAATTGAATAACCAAATCCTAAACTCCCCCTTCTTTTTTTTATTCTCTTTTCTGAATAATTGCTCTAGCTAGTTTTAGAAATGCATTCTCAATATTTTCTCCAGTTTTTGCTGAGGTTTCAATAAAATCGGCTTTTAAGGCTTTTGATTTAACAAATCCATCTATCGTCTTTATACTATTGGGAACTTCGGCTCTCAAATCAGTTTTGTTACCCACAATAACTGCAGGGATTTCAGTGGATGATTGGGAATGTAAGCGAGCTTCTTCTATCCAAGAATCAAGACTATCTAGTGATCGCGGTTGCGTGACATCATATATCGCTAAACAACCCATTGATCCTTTAAAATAAGCTTTCATAACGTTTCTAAAGGCAGGTTGGCCAGCAAGATCCCAAATTTGCCAATCAACAAAATCTTCATCAATTTCTGTCTTCAGATAGGCAAAATCAGCTCCCATTGTTGCCAAAAAGTCAGATCTGAAGCCCTCACCCATATACCTTCTTCTGATAGATGTTTTTCCAACAGCACCATCTCCTATCAATACAATCTTGAATAAATACTTATTCATGGTAATAGAAACCTCTATGGGAGTTTGAATTTGATTTTACTGCAATGAAACATCTAATTTTCTTCAGTTTGAATTTCAGAAAATATGAAGTTATCATTTTCACAAATTCTCTTTACTTTTTTTAATCTTGGTATTCAAGAAAAAAATCAAAAAGTTACTTTCTTTACGCATTATTCCACTTCATTTTAAAGATGATTAACATTTAAAAGGAGCTGAAAGTGTCCTTTCTAAGGAATAATTCATCATAAAATCAGAATCAGGGGTTAGAACAATTATCAATCAAGTTATCGTAAAATTACAAGAAACTCCCTCTCAAAAAAAAGTCAATTTTTCCACTGGTATGAGTGCTATTTTTACTATCTTAATATATGCGCTAATGCAACCTGTAGAAACAACTTTGAAAGGTGCGAGTCCTTATGGTGTGATAGAATTAGAATTTGCATGGTCAACTGGAAAAATCGGTACTATTTTTGATGCATGGGGTTCAACTCTTATCTCTCAAGAATTACTTGTTACTTTCATTGATTATGGGTTTTTAATTGCATATTCATCCTTATTTGCATGTATAACTCTTCAAATATCTCGTAAGTTACTATCTGGCCGAATCCAGTTGATTGGATTCTATTTAATAATTATTCCATTTATTGCGGCGTTTTTCGATGCTATTGAAAATATTAACCTAATTTTGATGCTTTCATCACCATCTAGTTTTCCTAGTTTTTCCCCTTTTTTTGCTTCATTGTTTGCATTGTTAAAATTTAGCCTGCTTATAGTAGTAATAAGTTTTTGGGTACTGTTTGGAGGATGGTTCGTAATATCCCATAAAA
>JAUUVJ010000142.1 GCA_030589605.1 Candidatus Hodarchaeota archaeon
GTCCAAATTGAGAGAAGATCTGTTTCATATAGATTTCCAAAATAACCTAGGGATTTCCGTTCTTCATCAGGAGCACAACAAGGATCAAATCTCCCTTCAGCTGAAATCCATGCTTCTTGCCCTAAAAATGGACATTTTCCAGTTGGGAGATTCAAAGGAGAATTTGGAATTAAAGGGAAGAAGTTATTTAATTCAATTTCATTTCCTGAATTTAATCTGTACTGTTCTACTATGTTGTGGGCTAGTTGAACTGTTTGGTTCCATTTTTTTATCCTTTTAGCGTTTCTTCGTAACGATAAAGATTCCAATTCTGGAAAATGAACCCATAAATGATGGCCCTTTATTCGATCAATCCCTAATTGAAATGCTAGTTTGATCATTTCAGGGGTTTCAGAATAGTTACTTTCCATAAATGTCATCTGTAGTGTTACACTGCAATAATTTCCTCCTTTTTGTGCTATCTCATCCCTTACCCTTACAAAACTACGAATATTCTCTATACCCTTAGAAAAGCTGGTACCTTTCATTATCCCTTCCTGTGTTGTTGCTGTCGCCCCATTCCAAGATATTTTCACATCACTCCCCACTGGGACTATTTGATTAGCCCATTCTATTGCTCCTTTTTTCGGGAAGGTTCCATTTGTTGTTAAGTTTAACTTAAGTTCATACTCGTAACAGCAGTCGATTATTGCGTCAAAATGTCTATATAGTAATGGTTCTCCCATAGTAGATGGGATTATCTGTTCCAGTCCTTTTTGTCCAATTTGCTCGAGTACATCTCTTATTAATTCAATCGACATTTGTCGGGGTTCGATTTGTTTAGATTTCTGCTCTTTCTGAAAGGAATTGAACTCACTATGTTGCTCACACATGATGCAATGGAGATTACAATTGTCAGGGTTTGTATCAAAGGTGATCCGCCAAGGAACTTCTCTATGTGTCAACATCGTTATTCACTTTGAGTTTCCTAGTACTTTTTCATACAAATTGACGATTTCACTAACATGTTCCTCAATTGATGGGATATCACCTGATTTAGAATATAGATAACCACGATTTCCAAGCTTTTTAGCCCAAATAGGATTCTCAACGAACTTTTGCATTTGCTTCGCTAAATCATGGAAATTTCGATGTTCAAATAATAGTCCATTTTCTTTATGAGCCACATATTCTTGCATTCCCCCATAGTTTGCAGTAATAACAGGAACTTTAGCTTGTTGAGCTTCTTTGATGACTAAAGGTGAGTTTTCATCCCAAATTGAAGGTACTACAATCGCATCTACATGATTGAATACCTGTTCAACAATATCCTCATTTTTATATTCTGGTATCCATTCAATATTTTTATTTTGAGTATCACTAATTTCCTTTGCAATATTTGATAGTGATGAGGTATTCTGCGATAGTGAACGCCCCCAGATTCGTAATTTGGCTTTTCCTTCTAGGAGATCATAAGCTTGAAGTAGATAATCGATTCCTTTAGCTGGAATATGCGTACCAATATATCCAAAAACGAACTCAGTCTCAGAAAAACGATTACGATTCTTAAACCGTTGTAGTTCAAATCCATAATCCAAATAGGTAACTTTATCTTTAGGTAATCTGTACTCGTGTGTAAATCGATTCATAAGATGTTTAGAGGGAGCAATAAATCTATCAACCTTGGTAACCATTTTTTTAATGTGTTCCATTCGACGATGAATCCAATCCGTCCAATAATGATGAGAATCATTCATTTCAGAAAGATGCCCAGAGAAATATCGTGAATAACACATGGAAGCACATTTTTTATCTTCCTGATTATCACACAAACGCCATAATTCAGATTCACCGAGCCCTGTTTGTAGAAACTGTCCTCTAGGGCACATCAACCAGTAATCGTGCAATGTAAAGATAATTGGTAAGGAGAATTCTTTGATGATTTCGATCATAGAAGTAGAAAGATGATTGAGATGACCGATATGAACTATATCAGGCTTAAATTTCAAGATAACAACCTTTAATTGTTGATCCACTGTTTCATGCCGATAGCGATCACGATCACGAGCCATGTTAATTCGATATAGGGTAATTGAGGGTTTCAATGGATCATATGTTTTGTCCATTTCATAATCAGGGATAAAAGGATCTTCAAATCTGGTAAATACCGCCACCTGATATCCATGATCCACTAAACCATGGCAAAGCGTACGAGAATAAACTTCAGACCCAGCATTGAAAAGAGGAGGGTATCCATGAATTATTTTGAGAATTCTTAAACTTCCATCCAATCTTGGTCACCTATGATGTTGTCATTAGTCCAAAACGATGTATTTCGGATTCAAACCATTTGATAGTACGTCTTAATCCCTCTTCAAGGAAAATCTTCGGAGTGTAACCAAGCATTCGATTAGCTTTCGAGTAGTCAAGACATTGACGGACATTCTCCTCACCATATCGATAGGGATTATACTGTATTTCCGAAGAACTCTCAGTCAACTCTAAAATAATCTGAGCAAGTTTTTCTATCGATGTTTCTACTCCTGTAGCGCAATGAAATACTTCTCCGTTGATAAGTTCTTCATCAACTTCCAATAGTAACTCAAGTGCGTCTAATGTATTAGAAACATAATTCATATCGCGCGTCTGTATTCCTCCTTCTACAATTAATGTTCTATTCAGTAGAGCATTAATGATGAATCGTGCAACAACAATTTCTTTTCGCATTTGTTCACCGTACACAATTCCATTGCGTAATACTGTCACTGGTATCCCGTATGCACGATGATAGGAAAAGGTAACTATTTCTGCACAGTGTTTTGATGCAGAATAAGGATTAGAAGCGTATTGGGGTGCAGTTTCATTAATAGGTAATTCTTGATTTGGGCCAAAAGTTGTTCCACTTCCCATATAGATAAATTTCGTAGGATGAGAATGGCGTAAACATTCCATTATGCGGTATACACTTAGAATATTGTTATTTGCTGTGTGAAGAGGAGATGAAAACCCTAGTGGGACATCTGCTTGAGCAGCAAAGTCATAAATGATATCAAAACCTTCAATATCTGCAGGTAATAAATCTAAAGTTGATTTCCAATTGTATTGTATAGATTCGTTTTCATATAAACTTCGAATTAATTCAGCATGCCGAGGTGCAATAACATCTAGGACTGTGATCTGATGACTCTTGTTCACTAATCGTCTTACTAATCCTGAACCTCCAAATCCAGCTCCACCTAATATTAAAATCTTCAAACATTTACCTCCTCATCAATTTGGAATACTTCTTTTGTAATTAGTTGAGAAAGGGAAGGAATGATTATGTGAATCATTTTATCCTTTTCAATAATAAGGAAAAAGAGTGTTATCTTTTCTACAGTCGGATAATCCTCACGGAATTCCCTAAATCTGTCATTTGAAATAATAAAACCATTTAACTTAGTAGCAAATTCAATGATAAACAGGTCATCATTCTCATTAGAAGGAATAGTAAAAATTCTTTTTGAGTCTATTAAGTTCTTGAAATCATTTGAATCTTTGAATTTATACTCAAAGTATTCAGGAAGGAGTATATAAATTTCATCTGAATATTTTTGTAAAAACTCACAGAGATAAATTAATCTCTTAAAGTTAATCCTTCGTCTTTTATTATTGTGAAGAACATTTAGCCCATCAACAACAAAAGAAAGCTTTTTCCCTTCCTCCATATTTTTCTTGAGGATATATAATACCTCATTATTCAATTCTGTGCTTTTCAACATACAATTTCATCTTCTAGTGTTCGAATCACTGAAATAGAATGCTAATGACACAGGTCTGCCAGATGAATAGCAAGTTTCGTCATTAACTCATGTTTCGAACATGTCAGTGATTTTACCACTTAATAGAATTAAGATTTCAATTCAGTTATTTATTTTTTGTAATTACAGGGGAAAAAGAAAACTCTGATGTTCACACCACTTCGTAACTTTCATTGCTATTTTAACTCTGAAAAATCTCAAAATTGGATTAATGAGGTTTTACAGTTTTTTTAAAATTAATAAGGTTTCTAATTTGTCAAAAAGGTATAATTTGATTTATAAAAAAAAAAAAAAATTTTTGAATAACTTAATTAGATGAGTTTTGTTAATTCATTAATTAAAAATCCTTTCAAACTATTTTAATTGGAGAGCGATATAATTAAACTTATTGATGTCTATTTAATTAAGATTGTTTTATATCGGATACTGGTATCTACCTGAGTATATACTTTTCCTATCTAAACCAGCCTTTGAATTTTATTATAACTCCAAACTACCAATAAAAAGGGTTTCAATCATTCTATTTTTCTAAATATCTAGCTTTGAATTTCGCCAAAGTAGTATATAATACACAAAACCTTGATATTACGATCATACTCCATGATAGGAGTGATGAGATCGATTATTCCGCAAGCATAAAAAAAAACCCATTTTAACGAATGATATTTTTGTCCTATTTCCAGAATAGGATTAAAAATGACATACAAAGGTAGACTAGATGATCTTAAATGAATTCATTAAAATGTCCATTTCACTATTTATCCAGTTAGTCAGCATTTACCATTGATTTATCGATTTTATTCAGGTAAAGGAATGTAGGAAATCGAAATGATTAAGTAGATTGGTTTTACTTCTTATTAAAATGGATAATTCAGATTGATTTAGGAGAGTGAAGACCATATCGCAAATTACTAGCTTACGGGGATTTATAAGATTTCAAATCTCACAGATGAGTGCTCAAAATGAAGCACACCAATTTGAGGGCCTTTGTTTCCAAATAGCAAGGATTAAGATTTGTGAAAATATACTTCCTGCAACAGGACCTGTTCAGGCCGGAGGTGATAAGGGAATAGATTTTGATACTTATACCTCATTCTTACGAAATAATCCAGGTATCTCTCTGTCGGGAATAGCTCAAGTTTCTGATCAGAGGATCATTTTTGCATGCTCTCTACAGGTGGATTACAAATCAAAAATTCGTAGTGATATAAAAAAAATCCTGAAAGAAAATCTGATGGTAGATCGAATTATTTTCTTCTCTGGAGTGGACATCCCGATCGGGAGAAGAAGAGAATTAATAAACTGGGCGCTTAATAAATTTTCAATTATTCTTGAAATATGGGATGCAAATAGTATTTCAATTCATCTTACAGATAGGCATACTTTTTGGATTGCAGAAGATTACCTCAAGGTACCCAGTTCTTCATATCCACCAAGCGAAGAAGACGAATGGTATAATTCCTTAAAAGAAAAATTAAGATCATTTAACTTCGACTTTCTGAGTTATAATTTGTTTTGGGAGATAAAAGAATGCACTAGGTTTTGTTATTCTGATTCAAACACCATTCAGGATCTCACTTATTGGCTTTCAAAACTTGAAACAGTTATAGATTCAAATATTCCTAACGAAATCCGGAAACGCGCATTTTATGAGTATGCGTGGGCAAGATTTAAAGGCAATCGAGGTTGGAGAGGTCTTGAAGAAAAATTAATTGCAGTTTTCACTCGAATACCAGAGCTAAAAAGTATTGATGATTTTAATGAAACACAAAATCTTTTAGGTATAGCAATCGGTAAAAGTCGTCAATCTGAAATAGATATTCCCCTCACAGAATTATTAAATTTCCGTGATCAACTACTTTCTAAAATTGATAATGAGCTTGATCTAACAACAAATGCAGCAACTAAAGCGTCTTTATTGTTTAATCGTGGTCCTTTATCTAGTTTTGGTAAAGATGAATTCTCTTTTGATGAGATTTCATCATTTTGGATGCAGATTCCCATTCTAATCGAAAAATCGCCCCTTTTCCCATTAGAATGGATGATTGATATATTAAATAAAATGTTAAAGAGATTTAGCATATTTGCAAATCAAGATTTTATTTTTGATCTTATTGGCAAGCTTGATAGTTTGCTAGCTGAAAGATACGGAGAATTTGCAGTAGCTCAAAAAGCTAAAGATCGTGCAATGATTTTTTTGGAAAATGATCGACCTTTGGATGCTTTGAAATTTCTCCATCAAGTAAAAATACAATGGTTTGCTGATGAAACCCTTGAGGGGTGTATATTGACCTTATTGCTCATTCATAATTGCTATATGGAACTAAATCTCCCTTATTGTGCAAAATACTTTGCATTATTTTCTGATTTCCTATCGGATAATGTACCAGATGCTAAATTTAAGAGATTCATTCCACAAGGAATTTTAGCAGCAGCTGTATCAGATTACAGCAGCGGCGCATGGGCTAGTTATCTTGAATTAATTTCATTATATTCTAGAAGTCAAAGATTTTTGGGAGATCCAACTAATTTTGAAGATACTGAAGAATTTGAGAATGTACTTTTTCATTTAATGACAATAGGATTTATTTCAGAGAAAATAGAATCTCAAGATTTGACTAATTATATCCAAGAGCGAATTTTGGATAGTGGCTTCAATCCTGCAATACAAGACATCATTGAAGAAATTCCCAATCCTTGGATTTCTGAAGATTTTAATTATCTCTGGACAAAAGTTGAGGAACAACTGAATTGGAAACCCTTTAATGATATTGAAGAGAGTAGAACTTATTCGTGGAATGCTTTAGGAGTCAATTGGATTACTGAGTGGTTGAATGAATTTGAAACCAATGTTAAGGCTGAACAATTCATCTCATATTTTCAAATACTCCTAACTATCTTTCACCAGATTGATCTCTGTTTACTACAAACCGAAGTTAAAATGAGTATTTCCTTGTCTGAAAAAAATGAATATGAAATAAACTCTTCCCCATCAAATCAAGGTAGATTTTGGAATGTCTTAATCCCCAAAAAACGGGCCTCAAAAACTAAAAAACCAAATCCTGATTTATTAAGAATATTGGCTAATATAACTTATGTACTTTTTGAGATTTCCCTTTTGAAAGAAGAAGAATTCAACCAAAAAATCCGTAAAGCAACTATTGCTGTTAAAGCATCATTCCTTTTCATTGGTAATTCGTATGAACAAATTTATAGAAGTTTTTTTGATCCGAAGGCAGAGAAACCCAGAATTTCTCTTCCAATTTTGAAAAGACCTTTTAAAATTAAAAAAAATCCGTATCTGAATTGGATTAATGGGATTGGACCCACATATGATCATCAGGACATCATAAGAAGGATCCAAGAGCGATACGAAAAATCGATAACCCCAATAAGATTTACATTAATCAGATTAAACTCCTCACCTAGTTTTTTAGAAACTATCCAAAGTTTGAGAATGTCTGGGTACTTAGATTGGCAAATATTAGGTGTTATCGCAGATTTATCTGGAAGTTACAGGATAAATCAAAAATATGGCTTTCCACAACCCCATTTATTAAAAAAATATATTGATGAGTTTTATTTCAGACAAGAATCATCTAGTGATCCTGAAATTCCTCTCTCTGAATTCAATAAGGAAAAATTAGAATCCTATATTCGTTATTCAGTAATAAAATATCTACCTAGCTTTGACCTTGAATTACACCAAGAAACTCCTGATATTGATGCAATCTGTCATTTTCTCGGAGAAAGATATAATTTCTGGGAAATTGATATTCCTCATGATGACCCCTTTGTTAATAATAATGAAATTAGACAAAATTTGGAAGAAGAATAATAAAATATTGAACATTCACTGAACACACGGAGTAAACAATCCAATTGAAGTAAATTAAAAGGAGGAGCGTAGTTTCTAGATGATATTTACTTATATGCGCAATGAAACGAGGAGAGTACTAAATGACTGAAAAAACATGTTTTCTAATTTGTTCAAAAAGAATTTTGGTGATGAGTCTATAATTGTTTCTTCTAATGATGAGGATGAACTATATATGATTGAAGCTATCGTGGAAAAGTACGACGAGTCTTGGCAAAGGAACAATAGTTATTATCTCTTCACAACGGGACTCATATTCTCTGGGTATTTGATTCTAGTTTTAAATAGTAAAAATATCCAGAAAATTATTACAAGGAGCAATAGATAATGACGTATTATAGAGAGTGTATTGACTGTAAAGAAAAGAAAGCGAAAGGACGAATATTTGTTTTTCCCAATAGTACATATAGTACTGATTACCCTCTTTGTGACGACTGTTTAACAATTCGTATTCGAAAGAAAAACCCTTATGGTGTTATGACAATCACGGAAGAGATTAAGGAAATTAATACCCTTGTAACTTATCTAAGTAGTCAGAATCATGAGTTACTCATTCCATATGAGGATATTTTTCGATGGATCACTAATGAAAATTGGATAGATATGTCCAAATTTCGATTATCCTTAGGAAAAATCGCCTTCAATTTAATCAGGAGAGACATGATGCAATTTCTCTCAAGATTTGAAAGCATACCATCTAAATCACTATCTTCTGATCAGTTTAAAAATGTTAGACAATTTGTGAGATCGAAAAAAAAGCTGATTGAATCTATTCCTCTGGAGGGAAGAAATGTTGTACATTGGATTGATAAAATCCAAAGGAATAAAAAAAGTAGTTTGGATTTATTAGAAGAACTAAACCATTCATGGGAGAAATATAAAGATTTACACATGCAGGAAGTCACAATATCTTTGAAAGGAATTGTAGCGTTTATCAGTGGTAGATCGAAGGATTTAGAAGAAGATAGAAATGCTGCAAAGGAATATTTACAACGTTTTGATTTAAAAGTCCTTCGTTTTGAAGATATTGCTTCCCCCAATTCAATCCAAGACGCATGTTATGATATGGTTGATGCAGCTCAATTTTATATTGGAATTTATGGTTCTAGTTATGGAAATATTGTTGATAAGGATAGATCTGCGACAGAACTTGAGTTTGATAAAGCTACTGAAGCTGAAAAAATTAGATTAATATTTATCAAAGATACGGAAGCTGAAGAAAAACAAATTCTTTTTATAAAAAAGCTACAGAAATGGAAAGGTAAAGAGAGTGTGTTATATAAAAAATATAATACTATCTCTGATCTTGTTTCAGCATTAAATGATTCATTGAGTGAATTGATAAGAAAGAAGGTTATTCGATAATATTTAGTCACTAGACTCTCTCTGGGTGGATGAAATTTTTTCTAGTATATACTTTTCCTATCTAAACCAGCCATCGATGACGTTATTTGTCTTTTAATGATGAATTACTA
>JAUUVJ010000379.1 GCA_030589605.1 Candidatus Hodarchaeota archaeon
AATGGATATATTTATGATACCCCTATTATTATGAGTGCTGATTATTATCTTAAAAATAGACCCAGTGATTATGGTCCTATGGTATACCTTAAGGCATCTCAAATAATACATCTTTTACGTGTTGTTATGGGAGATGTAGAATTCTTTAGTTCACTTGAGGCGTATTATGATGCATTTTCTTATAAAACTGTAACAACGGAAGATTTCAAACAAGTTTTCGAACAGACAAGTAATACAAACTTAGATTGGTTTTTTGATCAATATGTTTACAACAAGGGCTTTCCTGAGTATAATATAACCTTAACCACTTATTCTGAAATAACAGGATGTGAAACAGGTTGGCAAATGGAGATAAAAATCAAACAAGAGCAACCAGATGTTATGATCAATTATATACCGATTACTCTTGAATTTGAAAATACTTCCTCTAGTCAGATACTACAAGAAAATTATATGGTTTGGGTAAATCAATCAACTGAAACAATTCATTTTGATGTACCTGCGGATTATAGACCTATAAGAATGCAATTGGATCCCGATTGGGGCTTATTTCGTGAAAATGCCACAATTGAAAGCCTTTTTACTAAATCTTCCGATGTAATAACACGAACGTGTCCCCCCACAACAATATCTACTCCAACATCCAGCTGGAATGTTCTACTTTTATTTCTCTCCTTATTTGCTATGCTTTCATGGAGACAACGGAAGAAGAAATCTTAGAATCTTCCATTTCTATTTTTTCCCTGATCCCGATATTGGTACTGAACGTTGGTTATACGACATTTCACATATTTTCATTAACTTCGCCAAATTGTGATTACACCTTCCCCTGTAGTACAAAATTAATTCATTGTAAATTATCTTTGCGTAAAACTCAGATTGTCATCAAATAAAGCTAGACAAAAAAAGAATCTCATTAAATAATCTTCTTTGCTTTCTTACTTGGAAAAGATTTTTAGCTTACAATAAATACAATATAAGAAATCCTAAAAAACATTTACGCTAAATAAGGTTAGTGCGTCCTTTTCCTTTATTTTGGAATTGTATCAGAAGAAGTGAAATCTATTCACGGTAATGGGGGCAAGGACAAACGATTCATCTAAACTTTATGTCTAACTGGATGATCTTTAACAGCATCAGTATGCAATTCACTATCATACGAACTTCTCCTTTGATTTAATTTGAATCCTCATACCCAATTTGATTTTTATTAAGCTTTATAATATTACTAAAACCCAATCGTTCTTTAAAGAGTAATCGTTTAGCTTCTAACCGTGAAATAATTCTAGACATAGTCATTTTTGAGACTCCCATATTATCGGCAATAGCTTGTTGGTTCATGCTGCCTAGCCTATACAGAATTTCAATAACCTTAAGCTCATTTTCAGGGAGTATTCTCTGCCAACGGGATTGAACAGATCTCCAAACAGATTCTGTATTGTCCGTAAGGGTTTCATTAGAAGTAGCTAATGAAGTATCAGAAGATAAAAATGAATTCATTTTCGTTTCTGTGATAGGACTTTTTTTTGTTTTCTCGATAATCGTGTAAATATTATTTCTCTGATGATACATTAATCCAATAGCTCCCAAAATGATAAATAGTGAAATAAAAGAGAAATATATGAACGGATCATTTGGATTTGACCCAGAAGACACAACATGAACGTCTATAGTAATTATGTCTGAGAATGCGTCGCTGATAATTTGGATTGTGTCATTCATTCCAACAGTTGCTACTGAACTGATCGATAACCTAATAGTAAGGTTCTGGTATGGAGAGATCTCGAATTCAGTGACATTACTGGTTATCCAGTTTGGAGTGAGAACCCATCCGTGAATGGGGATAGATCCATTATTGTCAAGGATTAAATCCGTAGTTTGACCTACAGTGGCGTTCCAAGAATCAAAATCAGCATTCAAATAAATGTTGGGTGATGACTTCATAAGAATGTTTAAGTTCGCAGTGAACCCTGTTACGACACTATGTACCCATTTGATTTCAGAGATATAAGGATCATGATAGTTAATCTGGTAATATTCTGGTTCTATAGGGAGAACGAGAGTATGAAAGCGGTCATCTAGGTGGATAACTGTTTCTTGATATCCTACTATCGTACCCCAGTCAATTCCTAGTTGATACCTGTAAATTCCTAATTCATTCTCATAATACTTCCCGTTAAAATAACCCAAAAGTTCGTAATCCTTCCCTGGTTGCAATCCTTGGTCGATTGTAAAACTATATACTGAAAAATTATCATCAGTAGATACTGTACTTTGTACCAAAACTGTTCCAAGACGTATATTAAAATCAGTTATATTCTTACATTTAAGCCTAAATGATCCATTAAGATTTCCGAGGGAAGTTTGTTCATTTCCAACCACCCGAAGAGAGAAACTACAACGATAATCTCCTTGTGGTCGGATTTCAAAAATTGAACTTGCATGAGTAATATTAAAATCTGTAGGAGTAGAAAAATTATCAATTTCAAACTTCCTAGGACTCGCTTTGCCGGCTTTTGATGGAATTATTGGAATAAAACACAGGAAAACAATGAATGTAATCTTCATTAGTCTGTGTTTTCCCATAAAAACCAACTCAATAGTCTATATGTATATTACAAATTATTAATTATATGTATTAGTTTGCTATATAAATTAGATTTGATCTATATTAGATGATCTTTCTTAAGTTCCGAAAAAAGAAAGCGAGAACTACTAGTAAAACTTCTTACCTCGTTTTTTCCTGAATATCGTACATACGCTGAAAGTTAGAACTATTACTGGAAGGATAAACACCAATTCTAATGATGGAGTCTCATAAGTCGTCGTTGGAGCTGTAGAATCCAGGTACATACCTGTTACTCCATACATTGATTCCCATATTAACGTCCCCGCTTCATCCAGTTTTACTAACCACATATCATTTGAAACACCAATCTCTATTCTAGTAAGACTTTTCGATCCCGTTACAACGAATTTCCCATCTCTCGTCAATATAAGATCAGTTCCGGATGTTTGATAATCGAAAGTGCGATTCCATTGTTGAACACCATTGGTTCCAGTTTTCATAATCATAGGTGGTTTAGAAAACCAACAGTTGGTTGGGTCAATCCAAAAACCAAATCCATCATCCGTGGTTTGAACAACATCCCAAACTGGTAATCCCTCAAATACCTGTGTCCACTGAACAACACCTTCTTCATTTATTTTAACCAAATAACCATCATCATAAAAATTCCAATCATAGTTAAATCCTCCTAGGATATAATTGTTATCCGAGGTTTGTATAAGGCTGGTAATACTATCTATACCATCCATACTCGTACTCCATTGTATAGCACCCACAATATCCATCTTAATTAGCTCATTGGAGGAGGCTAAAGCAAATCCATTATCTGCTGTTTGGATAAACTTAATTGGTTTTGTCAACATATTTATTCTCCTAATATCTTGTCCTCTGAAATAAGTCTGTTCCCACTCAGTGACACCCAGTACGTCGGTTTTGATTATCCAATTAAACCAATTAAACGATTGTGTAACCCCTGCAAGGACAAATCCACCATCCGAGACTTGAACAATCTCAAGTCCCCAATCCTTCTCTGATCCTCCAAAAGTTTTGTTCCATTCCATAGATCCCGCGGCATCAGTCTTCACTAGCCAGATGTCGGTTTCACCACTCCCAAACGAAGTTGTAAATCCGATCAATGCGAATCCCCCATCCGCTGTTTGTATTATGGATTCTGCTCCTTCATCCAGAACCCCTCCATAGGTTTTGTTCCATTCGATAGATCCTGTAGCATCAGTTTTGACGATCCACATATCAGCCTGTCCTGCTCCATATGAATTTGTAATGCCTGCAAGAGCAAAACCATTATCATCAGTCTCAATAACTTTATGGCTCCATTCCTCATCATTTAGTCCATCGAATGCTATTTGCCACTGTAACACTCCTGACGAATCAACTTTTACTAACCAAGCATCATCCTTTCTCTCTCCAGCTAAAATAAAATTTCCTTCTGTATCTTGGACAATAGCCTCCAGAGCTCCCCCGTATTGTTTTTCCCACTGCAAAACACCGCTGGAGTTTATTTTAATCAATCGATCAGAATCAACAAAAGCAAAGCCTCCATCTAGGGTCGAAACCAGATCACCTACGCCACCTATGAGATCGTAACAAGTTCTCCCACTCACACACAACTCACCATAGGTTTGATTCCACATCATTATGCCATTTT
This sequence comes from Candidatus Hodarchaeota archaeon, assembly GCA_030589605.1. Lineage (GTDB taxonomy): Archaea > Asgardarchaeota > Heimdallarchaeia > Hodarchaeales > Hodarchaeaceae > Hodarchaeum. The sequence goes on from JAUUVJ010000379.1 coordinate 4,236, forward strand.
GATTAATCTTTAGCAGGAATGCTTGAGGTCTTTTGTTGTTATAATATTCCCAGTATATTCCACCTAATAGAAAACCATTATCAGTAGTCCGAATAAAGGCCGTGGTGTGTTCTTCATATTCCCCTCCGTAGGTTTTAGACCATTCAAGCAGGCCTTGTGAATTTAATTTTAGCACCCTCATATCCCATTGCGATTGTGCGG
>JAUUVJ010000025.1 GCA_030589605.1 Candidatus Hodarchaeota archaeon
GTTCTATTAGCAACTGTTAAAGGAGATGTACATGATATAGGTAAGAATTTAGTTGGTATAATCTTTTCAAGTAATGGTTTTGAAGTTATTGATCTTGGAACTAAGATTGATAACCAAGTACTTGTAGAAGCAATAAAAACCCATGAACCTGACGTTGTAGGACTGAGTGGTTTGTTGATAAAAAGTGCTTTTCAGATGGTACTTGTAGCAGAGGATCTTCATCAAGAAGGGATATCGGTACCTATTATTTGTGGTGGTGCAGCCCTTTCAGATAAATTTGTAGAGAATAAAATTCAAAATGCCTATAAAAATAAAGTCTATTATGCAAAAGATGCTATGGCAGGCTTAAGAATTCTTAAAAATATATTCAAAAATTAAGGTATTATTTGGGGTAAAATTTAATGGAATCGTCCAATGTTTCCATTCTTACTAAACTTCCTAAACCTGTGAATTTCGAGCGACATATTAGTTTAGATTATTCTCTTGAAATGGTTTGGAAATGGATTAATCCAGCTATTTTTTTTAATAAACTATTAGGATTTAAGAGAAATTTTGCTGTTTCGTTAGAAAAGAGGGAACCTCAATCTATTCAGCTATTTAGTGAAGTAGAATCTGTCAAAACATATGTTAAAAATGTAAATGCGAATTTAATGACCCCCAAAGTTATTTACCAATTTTATAAATGTAAGAAAGAGCAAGAGACTATTATTATCTTACCTACTCAAGAATCTAGTGAGAGCAGTACAACTGAATTTTCTCAAAAACTGAACTTTCCACGTCAATCCAACAGTCCGTTTCTTAGTTTGAGTGATTACATCCATCCTGAAGGTGATACATTAGCGCTGTTTGTAGTTACATGCGGAGAAAATGTTAATTATCATGCTTTGAATTTGAAAGAAGAGGGACAATACAAAAAATCCTTTATTTTACAAGCATTAGCTCTTGCATCTGCTGAAGCTCTTGGAGAAATGATACATAAAGATATTCGTGAAAAATGGGGAATTATAGACGATTTTGATTTATCTATAAAGGATACTATCAAAGGTAAGTATAGAGGGAAAAGGTACAGCTTTGGTTATCCTGCTTGTCCTAATCTCGAGGACCAATTAGTAATTTGGAAGTTATTACAACCCCAAAAGATTGGTGTTGAACTTACAGACGGATTTATGATGGATCCAGAGGCTTCAGTGTCAGCTATTGTTTTTCATCATCCCGAGGCAAAATATTTTCGTACTAAATGATGAATTGTTTTTATTTCGTACAAGAATTGTAATGATTTCGAAAAAGAATTTAAGCAATTAAACATAATTGAATGAGGATTTACAATAATATAATGAGTGAGGAAATATGATATTTGGTAAAGGAAAAGACGAATGTTGGATCTGTCGAAGAAAAGTCTCTGAGGATGGAGTCTTTATAACATCTGAAAATATGCAAAAAGTATTTACGGGCATCTTCAAGGATTTTGAAGTTAATGAAGCATTCAAAAACCAATGTGTATGTGAGGTTTGTGCTGGGATAGTTAAAATTTTAGCTTCTGAATCAGTTCAAGCTCGGATGGCTATATCCAAAGCAAAAGTTGATATAAAAGATAAACTTGGATTTGGCAAAGATGTACTTGGAGCTGGTAAAGACAAAATTGGATCCATTCTTAAAAGAAAATAATACTGGTAATACTTCTCATCTCCCTCTTTTTTTAAATTCTAGATTCATTCATCAAAATCATTTTTATCTAATCAAGTTAGGACGCCTATACTCTTGAGTGCATTCATTGATTATGAAATCAGAACAGCACAAGAGCTACGCTATGCAATACTTAATTTTGTTAAACCTGATCCTTTGAAAGAACGATATAATTTACATGATGAGCTTCAACGTATTTTAATAAATCCAAAATTAGGAGTTGAATCCAGATATCGGGATTACCTTAATCGAATGAGTACAGATCTAAATAATTCTTTATTCAAAGAGACACCGAGAGATAAACACATTCAATTTGTAGATTTATATACACAAATAATTGTTTTTAGTCTATTTATGGGATGGATTAAGTATAATGCGACTAAAATTAAAGGGAAATCTGCTGTATTCGTGATAGAAGGTATTATTGACACGTTACCTAATGATTCGCTTATCACTAATCTCCTAAGAATTGAAAAGATGCCGAAACAACTTAGAAAAAGAATAATTCGACCATTAGAGCATTGTTTTAGGTCGTGCGACTATAATGAGATAATGAAAGATATAAAACATGTGTATGGTCAGTTCTATAGCGATTTTTTACAAGAATATGACAAGAAAACCGCTGATGCTATGGGTGTGGTAAATACCCCTGATGAAGTTATTTCATTCATTGTAAGGGGAACAGACTATTTTCTTCAAAATAAAACCTGGTTTATTGATAATAAACTAATAACTTTCGAAAATGGTATCATGGATAAACGGGTATTTTTTTTGGATCCAGCATCGGGTACAATGGGATTCTCTGTTATGATGATGAAAATAGTAAGAGAGAGAATTAAAACAGATTTAATGAAATCATCTGTAAATAGAGAAATTCCTGAAGATGAATTAGAAGTAAAAGTAAGACAGCAATTTAATGACTGGATATTCGAAAAAACGCCATCTCTGAATTATTTAGCTGAAGAAAAAGAAGTTAATTACTTAAAAAAGCAATATTTCTTTTTAGAAAATGTTTTTGCCTTTGAACTATTGGTTTCGCCTTACGTATTAGGTTATTTAAATGTACTTAATGAAGCTGAACAAATGGGGGCCAAAATAAACTATAGTATTCATAAACCCCAATTATTCTTAACTAATACTCTCATAGATAACCCTGAAGAAATCTCATTACCAAAAACGGGTAAAATTGACAGGAGAAAGCTATCAAAGGAGAAAAAAGACCCTCTGAGATCTTATTCAAAGATTAAAGACTCAACATTGAAAACAGAAATATCACGGAGTTTAAGAATACGACATGATGCAAGAATTATGGTAATTTGGGGTAATCCTCCTTATAATGTAAGTACACAAAATACTACTCCTTGGATAACAAAATTAACTCAAGAGTATACACATCCAAGTTTAATGACAAGAGAAAAAGGGAAACCATCAATAAAATCGATTACAGGATTGAAATCAATGCAGGATGATGCTCTAAAATTTCATCGTTTTGCACAATGGAAAATCACTGAAAATAACGATCAAGGGATTGTTGCATATATAAGTAATTCTTATTTTATTGACGGAAAAGCAGCTAGAGGTATGAGAAAGGTTTTAAGAATCGTATATGATGAAATATGGGTGGTAAACTTATTCGGTAACAAAGAAAAAGGTATTCCTCATCGATTACGGCAAGAAGGAATTCATACAGATGAAAATATTTTCCCTCAAGGTTGTACAAGAAGCGTAGCAATAACTTTCATGATCAGATATCCTCCTAAAAAACATGCAGAGCATAAAGAAAATAATGAAATGAATTGTAAAATATATTATATTGAAAAAGCTGGTTATAGACAGAATAATTTTGGAGAGAAGGGACCTATAAGAAATAGAAATTATTTAGATAAGTCTGGAAAACTAATTTTAGGAAAATTCGAATGGTTAGAGAATAATTCTATTGATTCAATTGATTGGATAGAAGTAGGTGAGAGGTTAGACCATGAATTTGTTCCAAAAATTGATGAAGATAAGAAAGAACAACTTTATAATACTTTTCCAGACTTAAATGGAATTTTTATAGAAAATATGGTTGGGATAGTTACAGGACAAGATACTTTAGTATCAAATATTGATAAACAGAGATTAAAAGATAATTTAAAACGGTTTTATAATAGAGATTTTAATGATAAGTTCATGCCTTTTTATTTTATTGACCACAAGAAGAAGAAAGTTGAAGGAAGTAAGTATAAGGACAAAGAACTAGAGTTTAATGATAACCGTGATTGGAAAATTGATCAAGCAATAAATAGTGATCCAAAGAAAGCAGAAGAAAGGATTATGAAATGGGTATGGAGAGGTTTTGATATTAGGTATGTATCCTATTATCGGCCTTTAATTAAGAGAGGAACTGATCAATATAGAATTATGCAATTTCTTTTACCTGAACAGAATAATATTACAATTAATCTGGATAGAGGAATCCATTGTGGGGTTGATAGCAATATCGCTTTGGTTTCTCGATACATAGTAGAACATAAAGCTACAAGTTATTCAACAGGTAAAGGTACAGCAACCTTTCCATTGAAAATCAATAAGACTGATATGAGGAATGATATATCTGAAAATCCAAAAAAAGTAGTTGATTCCAACATAAATCCCAAGTTCAAAGATTTATTAGACTATGAAGTAGCAGATAGCGAAATTTTTTATTATATTTATGCGATTTTATACACAGAGAGGTATCGAGAAGAATTCTTTGAATTCCTAAGAGATGACTTTCCGCGACTCCCATTTCCTAAGGAAAAATCCTTTTTTGATAGAGTTACTTTTTATGGGAAAAGATTAGCTAAATTACATCTATTTTTGGAGAATAGTGAAAAAGATACTTTAGATAGGTCAACTTCAATATTCGAGTTATTAGATTCTGGTTTGGACGACGAGTTGAAGTTAAGTGATACGACATATAATAAAAATGCTAATGATCCTCAACACAGGCAACTGAAGCATGTAACGTATGAAGGGGATGAGAAAAACCCTATAACAGATATAAAAATACAACAAAAAGATCCTTTGGGTAACTGGAAAAAATTCAAGATCTATTTTGATAAATCCAAAAAGAAGAATAAAGATGAGACATTTTGGATAGATGGGGTTACAAGACCAATCTGGGATTATTCTCTTGGTGGGAGAAAACAAATTTTCGAATGGCTACAAAAAAGACGGTATACTGAACCTGAAACACCCCGAAGAAATTATATCACCCATGAATTAAGACATAATAAGAATGAAATCGAATATTTACGATTGATAATTTCAGCAATCAAGAATACATTGACTATCCAGAATGATTTGAATAAGTTGTACCTTCAAATAAAAGGAAATTTTATTAGATTTGATATTGAAACGTTAAATAACTTAATTGAGCTAACAGCAAAAAGAAAAATGCAATTCTGATTGAACAACTCATTGTGTAACTGTCTACCAATATGATTCTATTTGATCCCTGTAATAAAGAAACTATCTTCTTTATCTTTAATATAATTGGTTATCTATTCATATTAGCTCAACTTATTACTGGAGTTCTCGTATGAATAACTCATATGGTTTGTACAAAAGCTAGTTGTAAATTGGAGAACATATTTGATTTTAAATAAGGAAGAAATTCACTTACTTTTTTAAATTCCTAATTGGAGTAAAAACGAATATTACTTAAACACACAACACAAAACTTCTTAAATGTAAGACTAAGGCTTTTTTTCTGAATAAAACAGTAGAGAATTGTTTTCAGAAACAAGTTTTTCACTGACCATAAAACCTCTACATCAAGGATCTATGAAATACTCGGAGCAATTAGAAACAGAATGGCTGATTTCGATCTTATTGGATTTATTTTCATTTTATTTATTGCATTAATTCTTGTATTACTTAATGGTTTTTTTGTAGCTGCAGAATTCGCATTGGTTAGTGTTCGGCCCTCAAAAGTGGAAGAAATTATCAAAACGACAGGTAGTCGTCGTGCAAAAGCTGTGCAGAAAGCTATTGATAATCAAGATGAAGTTATTAGTGCCACACAATTAGGAATAACGATAGCAAGCCTCTCTTTAGGTTTTTTAGCTGGGATACTAGAACATCAGTTTTTAGGGCCTGTTATTGATGGATTTATAGATGGAATAGAATTTTTGGCTATATTAGGGACTATTGCTGTCGGCGCTATTGTTGCATTTGCTCTTACTACATACATGCATGTAGTATTAGGTGAATTAGCCCCAAAAAGCGTTGCTCTTCAATATCCACTTAAAACAAGCCTTTGGGTTGCAAGTCCTTTACGTTGGTTTGCCAAGATCTTTAAACCTGTTATTTGGTTTTTTAATCAGACTGGATGGCTCGTATTGAAGGTATTTGGAATTAAGCCACTAGTTGGCCACCGAGACATACATTCAGAAGCAGAGCTAAAAATGTTAATTTCACAATCATCAAAAGCGGGGATATTAGAAGAACGAGAAACTGCAATTTTAAAACGAACTTTTGATTTACCAGATACTCAAGTTAGAAGTTTAATGAAGTCACGGCGAGATATGGTAACAATATCCATTGATGATGACTTCACAGATATTATTAAGGTTGTAAATGAGTCTGGACATTCACGTTTTCCAGTATTCGATGAAAATCATGAGAAAATTATTGGATTTTTGTATGCAAAAGATCTATTAAACTATTTGGAACTATCTTTAGATAAGGGAAGCATTGAATATCAAAATGAAATCGATATCAGTGAACTGCTAAGAGATGTTGATTATATACCAGAAACAATGCGTGCTGATAGACTACTAGGATTTTTTCAGAATAATAAACGACATTCAGCAATAGTGGTTGATGAATTCGGCGAATTAGTAGGTTTAATAACCCTAGAGGATATTTTGGAACTTTTGGTTGGAGATATTCAAGATATATATGATATAGAACCTGCAGAAATTGTTCCCTCGATAGCTAATGATGGTGAAATGGTAGCGAATGGCCAAACGTCTCTAGATGATTTTAACGAGTATTTCAAGGTTGATCTTTCTTCTGATCATTCAGTAACCATTGGAGGATTAATTATTGAAAAGCTTGGACGTATTCCTGAAGCAAAGGAGATATTCAAGATACAGGGATTAGTTTTTACGGTAAATGAGGCGACAAAATCTCGGATTATCAGCTTAAGAGTTCATCCAATTTCAGATGATTCTGAATACGAAGATCCTCCTCAAGAGTAATTTATTCCTTTTTCTCTTTTTCATTCAAATAGATTTGTAAATGTCTATTCGTTATTGATACTAGATAGTTTAGTTCTGTTTCGGAATACTAAAATAAAAAATACTTCCTTTTCCTATCCCTTCTGACTCAACCCAAATTTCCCCACGATGTAAATCAATTATGGTTTTAGATATAAAAAGGCCTAATCCTAGTCCTTCTTTTCTTGAAACTGATGGTTTTCTATATTTAAACTGGTCAAAAATATCTTTTAATCGTTCTGTCTCGATTCCTACGCCTTGATCCTTAATAGCTATAATATATTCTTTTGGATTATCCTTCAATGTTACAATAATATCTCCTTTTTCAGTAAATTTTATTGCATTCTCTATTAAATTTCGTAATACTTGATCAATCCGATTTGCGTCAATTTTAACAAATTTTGTCTTATCTTGTGTGTCATCAATAGTTTTGATGCTCAGTCCTGTTTTATCTGCATATTTCTTCATATCTACTACAACATTTTCAATAAGTACTCTTAAATCAACTTTTTTAAGTTTTAATTCAAACATTCCTCTTCTTATTCGCGAAACATCAAAAACTTCTGTTGTTAAATTATCAATTCGTTTGTAATTTCTCTCAATTGAATCAAATATTTTCATACGCTGTTGTTCTGTCATTTTTTTCTCTTTTTCATCACGTTTCAATAATTCAATATTCCCCCATATCACAGTTAATGGAGTTCGCATTTCGTGCGAGGTAACATCAACAAATTGATCTTTCATAATATCTAATTCTTTTAATTCCTCAATTTGCGTCTCAATTATTTGCCATGCGATATATCTGAGATGATATCGTGTTTTAACAATGATTAGAATCATGATACTTAATCCGGCAGTACTTATTCCAGCCCCAATAATATGGAATATTTTAGTAGCTTGAAAAACGTTAAAAATCTCACTTATTCCGCCTAATGAAAGTCCAATGATAAAATATACTAGATAATGATGGTTAATCAATGTACTATTAGGATTTGGAAAGAATATAGGACGCCATTGCTGAGAATAGCCTAAGATTATGGTAAAAATGAGTAATAGTTCTGCTAAAACAAAAAGTGACAATAATCCAATCTCTGAAAAAATCGATAGATTATGTATCCATATCCCCTGATAGTTAGATAAATAACTAACAATGGTAAATAAACCCAGAAAAGTGCAAATAAGTATTCCAATAGTCGTTATCAAGTAACTATATGGAAAATTTGTTTCCAATGTAACAAATAATAATAGTTGTATCATTATAACAATAAGTGAAGTAATAGATAACACACTGATTAGAGTAAATGCTAAATTGGGTACCGATTCTAACGAAGTTAAATCATGATAAAAGAAATATGCTAAATAATAAGCTGAAATGCTAATAAAAAATCCAACTAAAACTGTATTTTTCTGTGTACGGAAGTCTTTATTATCAATTATGTATAGTAGAACTGTAAAAACAAAAATTAAGGCTAAACTCGCATTTAATGCGTAAATGAATTTTAATAGAATTGTTTCAAGCATTAAACTTAGTACTCCAATTGATAGATTTATTGAAAAATGACACTGATGGATGGTCTATCTTTTTAAACTGTTATAAGAAAAAATATTGATTAGTGAAGAAAAATAATACTCATTGAATGATATTCTTTTTTATCTAATAAAGGTGAGGTAATGCATAACTAGGAGAATGATTTTCCTTCACTTATATTAAACAAATAGGAGTTAGTGAAATAAAAAATGGATGTTAAAGAACGGCTTAAGTTTTTCAAATCTCAAGTAGAGCTAGAACAACAGATTGTCAATACAGCAGAAGTTTCAGTAAAAAATCTTGATAATGTTATTATTCGTGAAATGATTAAAGGGATTGCGATGGATTCCCGTAAACATGAATCTCTTTTAAACACACTCATTGCTTTCCATGAAAGAATTGCATTAATTGATGAAGAAATTACCGACCAACTCAGATCAAATCTAGAAGAACATATACGGCTTGAACAAAAGGCTATTGATTCGTATAAGAATTTATTAGACAAACTTGAAGATGAAAAGGAGAAATTAATTATTCGTTATATCTTAAAAGACGAAATCAGACATCATAAATTCCTCAAACAGCTTCATAAAGATTTAGTGGAAGGTCTCACATTCACTGATGAGGATTATTGGAATTGGGCATGGAAAGATGTTGAATGGGGTGGAGGTTCATAAGGCACCTAAAAAAGGACTATAGTTTAATTTCAATTTCGAATTCCTAACAGGATTGATTTTATATTTTTAACCAGAAGAGTTTATTGTATAGTGAATCTTCTCTACTTTTCTTTTAATAATTAAAATCAAAATTAGGTTATTCTATGATTGAATTGAATGAAATTGTCACACTAGGAGGGGGATGTTTTTGGTGTCTAGATGCAATATTCAGAGATGTGAAAGGAGTTATAAAAGTTGAAAGTGGTTATTCAGGAGGAACTGTACAGAATCCAACTTATGAAGCGGTTTGTTCGGGAAAATCAGGTCACGTAGAAGTTGTACAAGTAACTTATAAGTCTCACATAATATCATTCAAAGAAATACTGGAAATTTTTTTCTCAATTCACGATCCAACACAGTTAAATCGCCAAGGAAACGATATAGGATCACAATATCGTTCGGTGATTTTTTATCACTCTTCTGAGCAAGAAGAAATAGCGTTGCAGGTAATAAGGGATCTAGAAGATTTAAATATTTGGAAAAAACCTATTGTAACCCAGATTACACCTCTTAAGGATTTTTATCAAGCGGAAAATTATCATCAAGATTTTTTTACAAAGAATCCATCTCAACGATACTGTCAACTCATCATTGCACCTAAGGTTATCGAATTTCGAGTGAATTTCAAAAATAAACTCGTTTAATGACTACCATAATTTTGAAGAATCCTTCCTAACTAGATGGATGCTTCTACAGAGTATAAAAAGTCATCTGATTCTTTCTTTAATGAACTAATAACTCGTTGAAGTTTATTTTTCACTTCAGTAGCTATCGATTCCAATTGGGAATTTTCGATTATTTGGAACATTTTTTCAGGATCAATGGCAGCAACCTTGGTTTTTTTTCCTTTCTCTAATTCCTGAACAATAAGGTTACATGGTAATAAAAGTCCGATTTCTCTTTCAAAATCAAGAGCTTTTTTGGCGAAGGGGGGATTACATGCTCCTAAAATGGTGTATCGTTCAAATTCTACATTTAATTTCTCTTTAAGGGTTTTTTTAACATCAATTTCGGTTAGAACGCCAAATCCTTCGTTTTTTAATGCTTTTATTGCTTTTTCGAGAGCTGAAGCAAAATCTTCATTCAATATCGTACTTATTTCATAATTTACCAATTGAATCATCTTCTAGAATGATTGGCCATATAATGTATTTGAGTATTGGCAAATAAATTATTCCTAAATTATTCCTAAGAATATAAAATTGCTAGAGTTCAATGTAGATGGGAAGTTACTAGATCAGTGATTTCAACAATACTAGTCCATTCTGTAGTATTTGTAAAGTAATCTTATCTGTTCTTTCTTTTTTAGAGTAGTGATGTGGAGTGATAAACTCCATTAAATGCTTTTTGCTAAACTACTGTGCTTGAGAAAAGTGTCCTCCGATAATTAATCCTTGTAAGTACATAAAATAATCCTCTATTTGAAATTCGGTTGATTCTAGTAAATATTAGTAAAGAACTTCAGATAATACGATAATTTATAATACAATTCATATAAATGAACGAAAATAATAAGTAATAAGATACGAATTTTTGGTTAACAGAGGAATGAAAAGAATGAATAATCAGGAAAGAGTTGATTTTTATCAAAAACAAGTAGAATTAGAAAATAAGATAGTTGAAAAGGCTACTGACTCGGTTAAAAATGTAAAAAATATTCTCATACGAGAATTGATTCTAGGAATAGCAATGGATTCTAAAAAGCATTTTTCTATGTTGAATGCTTTAATTGCGATGCACACAAAATCTACACCATTAATAGAAGAAGATCTCACAGATGAATTAGAGAAGAACCTCCAGGAACACATTGCACTGGAACAACAAGCAATAGATACTTATCAACAATTATCAAAAGAAGAATTTGGAGAGAGTGAGAAAATAATAATTAAAGCAATCTTAAATGATGAACTTCGTCATCATTCTCTTCTTAAGAAGATTCATAAAATGATTGTAGAGAAAGAAACGTTAACAGAACAAGATTTATGGGATTGGGTATGGAAAGATTCACTATTTCATGGATCTCCTGGTGGTTAATACAACTGGAATTAAACTAGCTTTAATATCCTATATAATGTTTAATTTCTATATTAATGCGATTTTTCATGATCATCTTTTAGTTTAAGTTATTAAAAATCCATGTTCATAAAAATCCATTCATAAAATATTTTTGTGTCATTGCACAAAATTTATAAAGCATAATGTGCAATAGCTAATTGGTAATAATAATGCCAAAAGGAAATAAAACTGGTCCAGAAGAAAAGGGACCTAAAACTGGTAGAGGATTTGGGTATTGTGCAGGTCATTCTGATCCTGGATATACAAAGAGCCCTGGAATGGGTATGAAACGTGGATATTGTGGTGAAAGAGGTCGGAGAGGTGGAGGATGGGGTCGAGGAAGAAGATATTATTCGGACATATGTCTAAATTATCCAAATATGACTCCACCAAGACATGCACATCCAAGATTCATCAATTCAGAAGATGAATCAAAGTATCTTGAACAGATCTTAACTAATTTAAAAGGGGATATCGAAGTCATAGAGAAAAGGTTACAAGAAATAACTGAAGAAAAGAAAGAATGAATAACTTCCTACTTTTTTTTTTAAATCTCTCTTTTTTTTCTCTCTCCTCTATTTAATAGTTATATTAATAGTCTTTTTTTGTTTATTATAGATGTATATACTAGAGTTAAACTCTTATCTCTTTATAATAACAGAAAAACAACTAATTAGGTTGTAGTTATAGATGCAATTCAGGAAGTTAGGAAATACTGGATTCAAAGTTTCTGCTTTAGGGTTTGGTTGTATGCGATTACCAACAATTGAGCAGGGAAAACCAGCTATTGATCGGGATCGAGCAATCACATTGATTCGTGAAGGAATTGACAGTGGAATCAACTATATTGATACCGCACATATGTACCACGGTAATGAAAGTGAAGTAGTTGTAGGTTTGGCCTTAAAAGATGGTTATCGTGAAAAAGTAAAGCTTGTAACGAAATGCCCAGTTTTTTATCCAGATTTCACAGAACCTTCCCACTATGATAAGTACCTTGATGAGCAATTAGAAAAACTTGACGTAGAATATCTTGATTTTTACCTGTTTCATGGACTAAATGAAAAAACATTTAAAGAAAAGATTCTAGGTCTTAATTTAATCGAACGAGCTAAAGCAGCTAAAGCTACAGGAAAAATTAAACATCTTGGGTTCTCATTTCATGACAAACCTGAAGTTTTGAAGACAATTATTGATAAAAATGTTTTCGATTTAATGTTAGTCCAATATAATATTCTTGATCAAGTCAATGAAGAAATAATTGCTTATGCAGCTGAAAAAGGATTAGCTGTAGCTACCATGGGTTCTGTTGGAGGAGGAAGACTGGCTGGTAATCCTCCTGAATCTATGGTAAACTGGCTTTCTGATGGGAGATCAGATTTCGTGGATCTGGCACTTAAATTCGTTTTAAGCAATCCTAATGTATCTGTGGCCCTTTCTGGAATGGGTTCTGAAGAAATGCTTCACGATAATTTGAATATAACAGCAAAAGATGATTATAATCGTTTAATTGGTGATGAAAAAGAACGAATCGATAATATCGCAACTAAATTCAAAGAATTATCAGAAGTAGTGTGCACAGGTTGTGGATATTGTATGCCTTGTCCGAATGAAGTGAATATTAAATCTATATTTACCTATTTAATACGTTACCAAGTATATGGACAACAAGATCAAGCTAAACTGTTTTATAGTCAAATTGGTAAAGTTAAATGGGATCCTGGAAAGGATGCTACTGATTGTGTGGAATGTGGTGAATGTCTTGAAAAATGTCCTCAAAATATTCCTATTATCGATCAATTAAAAGAAGCACATAAAATTCTTGGATCTTCAGATTGAAAAGTAATTTCTGATCTTTTAATTGAGTATACAAAGCATATAATGGGGTATTCTTTCATATTCTCCCATTTGAACCATCATTTTCATGATCTCCTTATAAGATCATTTTGAATTATTTTTAAAAACCTCTAACACCATTTGTTTAGGCAAATCATCTAAAACTTGATTGAATATCAATCTTAATTCTTGAAACTTATTTCTTAAATTCAGCAATTCTTTTACTTTATGTTCAATTTCTTTTCTTTTCAGCTGTTTCGGTATTGGTACAGTTAACTCAAGGAATTTTTTTTGATGTAATCTATTTCTACTACCTGGTGTTGATCCTCTGGACTTATTTTCTACTTCAGCCCAGAAAATTGGATGAGACATATAAAAGGATAAGAATTCACTTGAAATCATATCGTCTTTTGGTTTAAAAATTGGGAATTCATTTGAAACGTAACAGTTATTCATTTTTTCGGGGATATATGTAAATGATCCCTTCCATGCAAATAGTCTATTGTATACAAGATCGTTTTTTTCAACTCTGTATACATTATTTGCTTTTATCTCCGTTCCATTTATAGATTTCTTTAAAAAAGGCCCCTTGGATTCACCACTTATACCTAGAAATGTATATTCCTTAGAAGGATTAACAAGCTCTTTACGCTCAATAGATACCTCAATTATGAGATCTTTTAACCTTTTTATCTCCCAATCTTCCTTATTAGGAGTGAATATGGTCTGTTGAAGATCTTCTAGATGGTTAGTGAGATCCTTAATTAAAGTATTCACTTCATTTATAGTTTTTTTGTAATTTGATTTTTGTAGTAAAGTAAAGTGTATTGGATTTTGGGGTGATAGATCATAACTATTATTGTGGACAATTTCAGCTGGAACTATCCATGAAAGATTGGTTACTTCTCTATTATTCCATAATTCTCTTACTTCAATAAAATTCTTTGAACTTATAGTATTTGTTTTCGAATATTTCTTTCCTAAATCGGGTGATGGAGCTTGGATGTAATGGATTTCTTGAGTCGGTTTTCCTTTGTCAAAAAACAGGATATTTGTTGGAATAGTCGTGTATGGAGCAAATACACCTTCGGGTAACAAAACAATATGATGTAGATCAAATTTCTTCATTAATTGTTCTTTCACATATCTCACTGCTCCATCTCCAAATAGGAATCCGTTAGGTACAATTAATGCACATCTTCCATCTGGTTTCAATCTTTTCATAATATATTGAATAAAGAGTATAGCTGTTTCAGCAGTTCTTCCTTTTTTTGGAAAATTATTTACAATATACTCTTCTTCCTCTCCTCCAAAAGGTGGATTGGTCATTATTATATCTATTGATTCATTTATATCATCAATTGGATCAATAAGAGCGTTTCCTCTAGTAATAGCTTTTAAAAGTGTTCGATTCGGTTTTGAATGTAGAATTAAGTTCATTAAGCAGAGTAAGTAGGGTAATGCTTTCTTCTCAATCCCAAATAGAGAACTGTTGATTTTCTTATCAACATCAAGATCTGATGTTTCACCTTTTTTAGTCAAATATTTCATTGATTCTACTAAAAACCCACCTGTTCCAACTGCTGGATCAAGAATACTTTCTCCAATTTCTGGATTTAGTTGTTCTACGATGAATTTTATTACTGGTCTAGGTGTATAAAACTCTCCACTGTTTCCTGCTGCATCTCTCATTCCTTTTAAGAGAGTTTCGTAAATATAGCCTAAATTATGCACCTGTTCTAATACTGTAAAATCTATTTTATTAATTTCAAGTACGATTTGTCTAAATAAGGCACTCGATTCTATTGGATTCCGAATTTCTTTAAAAATCAGGCTAATTATGTCATGAGGATCTTCCTCTTGTTTTGACTTTAATGAAGCCAGATAAGGTAGTAATTCTTCATTAATAAAAATGAGAATAGAACTATCAGAACTATTCTTAAAAGAATCAAACCAATCTTTCCATTTATATTTTTCCTTTAATATCGATGTATACTCACTTTTTCTTTCTACTGCTTTCTTAGATTGTTCTATTTCCCAATTATCTAACCATTTTAAGAACAATAGCCATGAAAGTAATGGTATTCGCTCTAAATCAGTTGAGAGCCCAGCATCTTTCCTCATAATGCTTTTTATTTTCTTAATACTTCTTGCTAAATCTTGTAGATTAACAATCTCTTTATTAATCTCTGAAGATTTTTTGATAGTCATTTTAGGGCCTCTATATTCAACAGATGAATGGTCTATTTATTCAAAAGTGTTATTATCAAATATGGCTATAGCTTTTCAATCAGTTTAAAAAAAAAATGATTTGATATAAAAAGAAATTCTCTAAATTTCATGGATTATCTTCCTAACGTTCTTTTTAGTAAATATAGTTCTATGATTACAATGCCACAAGAGAAATGATTAATAGAATGAAGTCTATTATCAATTAAATTTCATTAATACTATTATATTGTTTAGGTGGTTTTGGAATGAAGATTGAATCGTTTGATGATGCAAAAAACCTTCTCCGAATGGAGATTGCTGCAACAGCTTTCAGTACAGCTTTAGAATTACACCTTTTTAAATCACTAGATGATAAACCAATGGATGCTAATAGTATCTCCTTGAATTTTAATATCCCTCATGGACGTTGTTATTATTAGCTTGAGCTTCTAGTTGAATTGGGATTATTAGTAGAGCTTCAAGGATTTTACTCCCCATCTTCTATAACTCGGATTGCTATTTTAAAGACATATAGTTCTGATTCTTGGGCACAACTAGCTCATTATGCAAGGGAGAACTATTAGAAATACAATAAATTATTTGAAACTATATCTAATAGATCATCGGTTTGGGAAACCCAAAACATAAATCCACCTCATTGGTTCCAGCGGATCAAGGATGATCCCGAACAAGCACGACGTTTTACATATTTACTTTATGATCTTCATCAACCTTATGCAGAAACTTTGGCTAATAATTTAGATATGACTGGTGTGAAAAGAATCATGGATCTAGGTGGTGGATCAGGTGTGAATTCATTAGCTTTACTAAGAAAACATTCTGATCTTACTGCTGTAGTTGTTGATATTCCTCATGTTTGTACTATTGGGAAAGAAATAGCGGCTAAATCTACAGTCGCGGATCGTATAACCTATTATGCA
>JAUUVJ010000009.1 GCA_030589605.1 Candidatus Hodarchaeota archaeon
AATCAATCCTACTTTCTTCACTATAATCATCACTCACTATTCATTTAGAAAGGGGAAAAAGAATATTAGATATGTTAATTATATTCTATCATCTTTCCATTTTTTTAAATAAGCTCTCCAACTGATAGCCCATTTATCAGGATCATCTAATGATTCAGTTTTAAGTTTATGGACAACACTTGAATGTGGTGCCGTTTTTACGATTTCTGGATTTGTATATGCTTCTTCTGAGACTTTTGTTAATCCTGCAATATATTCATCAATTTCTGCTTTGGAATAAGACTCAGTTGGTTCGAGAGTGAAAGGTTGGGGAACGATAAATGGATGATGACTAGACCACATGTGAAATCCAAAATCTACCATTCGATTTGTCACATCTTCCGTTGTTATACCTGTGTCATGGGTTAATTGTTCCCAACTATAACGAACCTGTTCTATTCTATGATGACCTTTAGCATAAGGAGCACTAGCACCATGAATTTCTAACACTTTTTTCAACATATAATTATTATTTAGAACAGCTATTCGAGATACTTCTTCTAATCCTTCACTACCTAGACTCATAATCCATGCATAAGATTTTAAAATCGCAGGAACGACTCCATAGAATGATCTTACTTTTCCTATAGAATGAGAAACGTCATAATCAAGATAATATTCTGATCCGTTATAACGTACTAGAGGTACAGGTAGGAACTTTATAAGCTCCTTCTTCACCCCAAGTGCACCAGCAGAAGGACCTCCACATCCATGAGGAGAGGAAAACGTTTTATGGAGATTGAAAAAGCACATATCAAAATTTGATTCTTTTGCTCTAGCAATACCTAGAATACCATTAGCATTAGCTTGATCGTATCCACATAGTCCTCCTATTTCATGGATCATTTTTGTAAATTCTATTATTTTGGGATTATAGATACCTGTATCTTCTGGATTTGTGATTAACAATCCTGCAGTACGATCTGAAATAGCTTCTTTTAATGCTTCAGGATCAGGTAATCCAAATTCGTTAGGATAAATGTCAATGATTTTATATCCTTGAACTGCAGGTGCAGCTGCATCAGAGGGGTGAGAAAAAATGGTTGTGATTATCTCATCACGTTTGTCGTCTTCTCCATTGTACTTATGATAAGCTTTAATTATAGAACTCATTGCTAGTATTGCTTGACTACCACTTGCAGGTTGTAGAGTAAATTTATCTAATCCTGAAATTTCTCTTAAAAACAGGTCAACTTTATAGAATATTTCCAAAATTCCTTGTACAGTCCCCATTGGTTGGGAAGGATGGAGTTCGGTTAATTTTGGTGAAGTAGCAAATACCTCATTTATTTTGGGATTATATTTCATTGTACAAGTTCCTTGTCCAATATCAACATTGAAATCTGCTCCAAGATTTTCTTGGGATAGTCTAAGATAATGTTTCAATACCTGCATTTGAGAAAGTTCAGGAAGCTTAGGAGGAGTTTGTCGTAACATCGTTTTAGGTACTTTTGAACGTCCATCTCCGACTATTGTCTCTATTTCTTTTTCAATTTCAGGTAAAAGAATTCCTCGCTCTCCTTTATTGCTCAACTCAAAGATTATTGGTTCATCCCATTTAGCTTGATGAAAATTTCGTACTCGGGCTATTCTTTTTCTATTCATAATTATTTACTTCCTTTAATACCTCTAATTAATTCAAGATAGCTCCTAATTCCAATACTAAGTTATCAATATCGTCTTTTTTATGAATCTCTGTTACACAATATAACGCGCTTTCTTTGAGCTTAGGAAACTCTTTAGATAATTCTTTTCCACCAAAAATTTTCTTTTTTACTAAAAATTCATTAATTTCTGAAACTTTTTTTGATGTTTCATTGAAATCTACAACAAATTCTCTGAAATGAGCGGTTTCCTTGAATGGAATAGAAACTCCTTCAATATTGGATAGTTCTTCCATAGCATATTGTGTTTTTTGAAGAATCAATTGTCCCAATTCTTGCATTCCTTGAGGGCCCATTAATGCTAAATAAACCGCTGTGGTAATTCCCCATAAAGCTGTTGCTGTACCAATGAATTCTTTGCCTTTATCTCTCTTACTAAAAGAAGTTCGATCATATGTTACATCTCCAAATCCATATTCTCCTTTAACGATTGTAGGTATTATACCAAATAGTCGTGATGGATATTCCATGACAAATTTTTCTTCATCGTGAGTAGCGATATAACCTGCATGACCCCCACCATATTGCATATGCATACCTAGTCCTTGAATGTCTCCACAAACGATATCAGCTCCATAATTGCTGGGAGGTGTTAACACTCCTAGTGATACAGGTTCCGCTCCAACAATGCTCAACGCTCCATAATCGTGTGCAATTGACGAAATTTGATTCCCTTGATCCTCAATACATCCTAAATAGGAAGGGTTCTCAAAATAAACTCCAGCTGTATTCTTTGATATTTTCTCTTCAAGATCTTTGAGATCAATTTTACCAGTTTTATAATCAGCCTTTAGAATGTTTAATTTCAGAAGAGGATTACAATAATTTTGAATTATTAACAGTCTATCAGGAGATATTGTAGCAGAAATTAAGATTTCATTACGATCAGTTATTCTTGAAGCCATTTGAATAGCTGTACTTGCAGCTTGTCCCCAATCATAAGTTGGTACATTAACGACATCCATATCAAGTAATTCAGCCATCATGCTTTGATATTCAAATAAAGCATGAAATCGCCCATGATCTTCATAAGGTTCACCTGCATAAGCAGTTAAGAATTCCGAACGTGAATTAATTTCATCACAAATAGCTGGAACGTAATGCTGCGAACATCCTCCACCTAGGAAACTTGTGAATTCTTGACATGTTTTATTTTTTGCTAAAATTCCTTCAACATGTCTTTTGAGATCATATTCAGACACTAATGCTTCAGGAAGATTCATTTTTCCTTTAAATCTCAAAAAATCTGGAATATCTTCATAGAGTTCTTCGATATCCTTTACCCCAATTTCCTGTAACATTTGTTCTTTAATCTCTGGTACAGAATTTGGAATATAAGGATGAATTATACTTTTTTTGTCACTCATAATTGATTCTCCATAAAATTCTATCATTATAAGTCCTATTAAGTAACATTGCTAAGCAATTCCTCCACAGCCGACTAAGCTATGCCTCCTCCGTCGACTACTACTGTTGTCCCAGTAACCCAACTTGAAAGATCACTAACTAGGAAAAGAACTGTATGCGCAATATCTTGTGGTAAACCGACTCTTTTAAGGGGACGATCTGCTGCTTCTTTCATGAATTCGGCTTCATCTTGTCCTATTTGTTTTGCTTCACCTCTTAAAAGCTCTGTATCAGTATCTCCAGGACAAACACAGTTAACTCTAATATTATGTTTCCCATGATCTATAGCCATTGCTCGGGTCATGTTAACAACTCCACCTTTAGCAGCACAATAGGCAATGGCATTAGAACCTCCTTTAAGTCCCCAACCTGATCCTGTGTTTACAATATTACCTCCGCTACCCTGCTCAATCATAATAGGAATTACATATCTTGATAGTAGAAATATTGCTTTTAAACTGACATTTAATACTAAATCCCATTCGTCTTCCTGCAAAGTAAGAATAGTTTTTCTTTTAATTACTCCTGCATTATTAAATAGAATATCTACTCTTCCAAAGTCTTTAACAATGGTTTCTACTGTATTTTTACACTCATTATCTTCTGTAACATCACAAAGATAGAATTCAGCTTTTTTCGCAATTTTTTTAATTTCTTCTATCGCTAAATTTCCACGATTTTCGTTAACATCCAATATTGCAATATTAGCCCCCATTTCTGCTAATAATTTAGCAGTTGAAAATCCTATCCCCGAAGCTCCTCCAGTAATTATTGCTAATTTGTTATCCAAAGAAAGAAGATTATTTATTTGAGTATTATCATTATTCATAAGGTATACCCCTAGGGAATTTCTCATAAGTCTATATGCTATTTTTATTATAAACAATAATAAATAATTTACAAATATTTCGTTTGTTAATTACAATAATCGGTTTTTAGATTTATTAAAAAATTTTATTCATATTTATCTTCAAAAGATTTCATATTAAACAAGCCAACATAAAATTCATTCGTTTTCCTTCCCTTTTTTTTCAGAAACAAGAAAAGAGAATAGATTTCAAATACTGTATCTGATATCAATAAAGATTCGGGTGACAAATATCACCAATATTCTGATAAATCTATTCTTGATAACTTCATTATTATATGAATTTTGATTTTTATAATTAGTTGTAATACTAACTTCAAGGGATTTGCATGAAAGGATTAAAAAATAAACGCGTTCTTATAACAGGGGGAGCTAGTGGAATAGGTTCTGCAACAGTTTCACGATTTATAGCAGAAGGATCCTTAGTTACAATCTTAGATCGTGATGAAGTTGCACTAATCAATAAGAAAGAAAGTACTCCTGATCTTGTAGGAACGATAAAAGGAGATGTATCAAAACCTTCTGATGTTGAAAATGCTTTTGAGAAAGTGAAGGAATTAATGGGAGGCATTGATGTTTTAATAAATAATGCTGGTATTAGCATTAGAGATCTATTTGTGGACATTTCTTACGAGCAATGGCAGAAAGTGATAAATGTAAACCTTACAGGTGTGTTTTTAGTAGCACAAGCTACTGCAAAACTGATGTTGGAAGGTAATGGTGGAACAATCATAAATATGGGGTCAACAAACGGTATGACGGGAATTCCGTTTTATGCATCATACAATGCATCAAAAGCAGGTGTTATTGAACTTACAAAATCAATGGCTCTTGAATTAGCTCCAACTATAACAGTAAATGCTGTTTGTCCTGGTTACATTCTTACTCCAATGCAAGAGGCTGAGTACACACCTGAAATGTTAAGAGAATGTGAAAGTAAAATTCCTCTAAAAAGACTTGGTAAACCTGAAGAAGTAGCTGCTTTATACGCGTTTTTAGCTTCAGACGATGCAAAATATCTCACAGGTCAAACTTATGTTATTGATGGTGGAGAAATTGCTGGTGCTCTAGCTAGTAGATGAATTGCTCAAGTTTTACCAAACGAAAGACTTTAAATCAAATAATCATTCTTCTACCATTTTTTTACCTACTGATGCTAAATAGATAACAAATTGTTCTTCTCCATCTAGTCTCATTATATCATTTAGCTCTTCATCATGAAAAGCTGCAATGACGCATACCCCACATGAGGTATTTTCCGCAGCTAAATAGAGATTTTGACCTACATGACCCGCGTCAATGAGTAAATACCGGAAACCCCTTTCTCCATATCTATAGGTCATCCGATAAGGAATAGCGACCCAAATAAAAGTTATAGCACTTTTTTTAACAATTCTATTCTCATTTTCTTTTAATTCTTATCAAGATAAACCATACAATCTCTGTTCATATTTACTCATTTAATCAATTTTTGTTTTTAATTTAGGCTATCAATTGTTTTATAAATCCCCTAACTCCAATGATAAACAGGAAAGGTCAGATATAATTGGAGAATTATTTTTCTATTTATGATGATTATTATCATGCCCTAGAGAGTAGTTGGAAAGAAGACATGGATTATATTTACGCGTTTGTTCGAAAATATAATAATTATGTAAGAGAGGGTATCCTTTCTGATGATATATTAAAATTAGAACGTTTATTAACTAAATCTGGTAAATATCCGAATTTAACTGTTTCTTATGACAATTGCTTTCGATTATTGGATGTACATGACCTAGATTTGTATGAAGGAATAGTAGCGAAATCCACATCGAAAAAATACAGATTAAATTACCAATATTGGTGGTTTAGTGAACAAGGGGCTATACCAAGTAAAGAAACAAGGAGAACTTTTATACACGACTTCTCCAATAATGTTAATTTACTTAATTCGTTTAGAACAGTTTGGATGCTCCCTAACACTGATACTATAAATGTAAAAGGGGTATCTAGACATATTATTCGAGAACGTGGACATGGATCCTATAAGAAGTTATTATTTCCAGATATAGCTTCACAAAAGAGATTTCTCTTAAAACAGGGCGAATATGAAATCCTAAGAAAATACATTATCCATGAATTTGAACGAATGTTCCCCAATGAGATATATTTGAACAAGAGATCGCAACCCCGCATTTTCTCCATAAGAAAGGGGTATGATAAGAGAAGAATGAGTAATATAATGGCTGCTACTTTTTGGGATTGTTTATCAAATAATCCAGGTTACAGAAATATGATAAATACTAAACGATATGTCTATAATGGATTAGTTAAATTCATCAATGGTTCTAAATCACCCAAAAGCTATTTTTCAGGTCATGATGTCGAATTGGATACAAAATTCATCATTACGCTTACTATTAAAAATTCGGCACTAAAAAGATTGCTGGTTAATATCGAAAATAAGGAATTTGAAGATTTTTCACTAGATGATCCTCATACAATCTATAAATCATGGATTGTTGATGGTGAATTAGCATCCGCTTTTGATCTGAGTAAATTTACCTGGAGCATAAAAGATTCACTTAAATATCGGTATATTCATTTTCGAGATGTACAGCATTTAATGGCTGAAAACAACCCAAACGGAATCACATCAGTAATTGAATCGCTTTTTGAAGACGAGAAATTCAATAGATTACTGAATAAACATGTTGGTGATCTATTACCGGAGCGTAGAGTAATTTGTACAAACACAGGAAACTTTCGTGAAAATTACTATAATTTCGGGACTGCAACCAGTATGGCATATCCAGATGTAACAGCGAAAGGATTGAATTGTAAGCCAGTTTATATCCAAATAAAGGATTTAGGGAAAGCTGTTGATGCAGGAAAAAAAAGTAGGGTGCTTGTTGATAATTTAAAATCATTATTTGGTTATTCAGATGGGTTTAAGAACTTAACTGTAAATATTGTCCATCCCCAAGACATTAGAAATGTTTTAAATACACAGTTCCATCAAAAATTACTTGACTTAGCGAATTCTGAAAACGCAGGTATTATAAACATTGGAGCATGGAAATTTAATGCCGAAATCCCGGGAATATCTAAATTTGGTGAAATATACAGCGCATTGCGAATAACTCACGTAGATAAAAACTTAAAATCAGCTGCAGCTGTCGAAAAAGCTATCACATGCTTGAAATCAGTTGGAATGATAACAGATCAACTTGATGAACAAAACACACTATCTTTTGCAAAAAGTCTTGAGGAAATATGGTCAAATAATGTGATTGAGATGTTAATAAGAATTTGCAATGATTATGGCCTTTTCTTCTGCGGAAATCCTCATACAGTGATCTAGGACTTGATATAAAGGTAGATACGATGTATGTAGTCATAACATTATTGAATATCATTGGTCAGAATAGAATTTAGACCTGATTAGGATAAATTCAAAAAGTGGATAAACTAGTTTGATTTCGGACTGGATAACAATGGTAATATTTTCCTACCCACTCCTTTTTTTTCCAACTGTTGCCAAATAAATAACGAACTCCTTTTCTCCATCTATACCAAGTATTTTATTGAACATTTCGTCATTATATGCAGCGATAGCACATACACCACTAGAAATAGTCTCTGCAGCCAAATAGAGGTTTTGACAGACATGTCCAGCATCTAGAAGTAAGTACCGATATCCTCGCTCTCCATACCTCCAGGTCATTCTATAGGGAATGGCAACCCAGATGAAAGAAACAGCACTTGAATGAATTGCGGATTGGTTTAATGCAGCATTAGTAATCTTTTCTGTAATATTTTCAACAGCTGGTATTTTCATAAGCTTGTGTTTAGTAGCTATATACCTATATAACCCCTGTTCCACCCCTTCTACGCGATTAATTAAGAGATACGTTTCAAAAGCATGACGAGCCCCTGCAGAAGGAACATTACGTGAAGTAGCAGTTTTCCTTGTATCACCACGTATTCCTTGAGTAACCCACAATAACCATGATAGCTCATTTAAAGTCAAACTTTCATCTGAATATTTTCGAATGCTTTGTCTAGCCTCTATACATGTTCTAAGACTAATATTTTCAATTTTCAATTCTTTTAGTTCTGGTAAATCAATTAATTGCTTAGACTGATCATAATCTAGCTCAAGAGGTGGTTGAGGTAGGTCTTTTTGTTGATCAGAAGGTTCTAGATATTTATATGTTGTTTTTTTAAAGAAATCTGTCCCAATATTCTTTGTCATAAGTACTCACCTTTATCAAAAAACTTCTACTATCCCGACTGTATCTCTAAATCTCTTAAAATTTCATTTGTTTCAGGCAATATTAAAACACTTAAAGCTTGAAAAAAATATTTTGTATATGAATAAAAATCCTTCATAACTATAAGAATTCCTTTACGAATGTTGACCTAAAATGGATATTGAAACCACGCATAATCTCATCCTAGGTGATTGCACTCAATCAGAAATGAACCTTCATGAATTACCAGCTATTGATCTTTTAATAACATCTCCACCTTATTTTAATGCTCCATTCGATTATAAAGAACTTTTTCTTAACTATGAATCATTTTTAGACTTAATTGATCAATTTACGAGAATTTTTCATTATAAAATGAAACCTGGAGCTATTGTTGCTATTAATATTGACGACATGTTGATTAAGGGAATTAAATATCCTATTATCTCAGATACGATAAAAATTTTTAGAAAAGTAGGATATAAATTAAAAGGGCGTATTATTTGGCGTAAACCAGAGGGATATATTCGCATCAGCCGAAGAAGTGGTGTTTTATTACAAAATCCTTATCCAATGTATTTCTATCCAGACAATCTTCTTGAAAACATTCTAATCTTTCAGAAACTTCCAAGTAAAAAATCAGAAAAATACAAAAAACTTATTTTGGAGGATATCTGGGAGATAGTAAACGTTCTTCCATTGAAGGGGAGATTAGAAACTAATATTGCTGCTTTTCCTGATGAACTTCCTAAACGCCTTATACAAACATTCTCAACTAAAGGTTCTTTAATCTGTGATCCATTTCTGGGTTCAGGAACAACAATGAAAGTTGCAAGAGAACTTAGAAGGAATTCAATAGGGATTGAAAAGATAAAAGAATTAGAATACATTATTCGAAGAAAAGCTGGCTTTTCAAGAGTTAATTTGTGGAATTATTTTGATAATGATGAATTAATAACAGATGTAATCTCGTTTGATGAAAATTACACCGAATCTCAAATAAACAAACAAGGTAAGAATCATTCACTTCTAAATTTAGCGATAGATCCTGATTTTGATGAAACAACTGATTATAAATTTCATTTGATAATTCTGGATTGTAGAAAAACAAACAAGACCTATCTTAATGAACGGTTATCTGAAAATTTAAAGCTTTTACATCCTGGTCGTATTCTCATTGTTTATTATGATTCTTTGGATAAACATAACAAAAATTTTGCATTAGATCAATTATTCGACTTTATAATGAGTCACGGTATTAGATTAAGGGATAAAATTACAGTTCAACATGAAGCTGAACACCAATGGGAGATTAAAACAAATTTCCAAAATAATGTTATTTTTAATCACAATTATTATGAAGTATTTATCTTCCAGAGGGGTAAATTCGATTATAAAAGTAAAACACGGGAGGAAAAGCAAGCTTGTCTCATTGATAAACAACAATTTCAGAAAGAAAAGTGGTTTCTCTCACTTTGGGACTTTCGTACAAACAAAAGAGATGAATGTGATCAAATAGTTACTGATAGAATGACTGAATTGTTCCTCTATAGCAATGAAACTTTAGGATCAAATTTAACAGAAATATCCTGTTCAAAGAGACATTTTATTTTCCAGAATCTTGAGATAATGTAATTGAAAATTACCTCACACAAAGATTAATGAATAAAAATCATCATATTATAATTAGGAAGTCAGAGTTAAGGACATATTAAAATGTGGAACCCAGAATTACTGAAAATAGATTTGACAGAGGAAAAAATATCACCAAAAAAAGTAATAGAAAAACGTATTGTTGAGAATTTTCTTGGTGGTCGCGGAATAACTGTATTTTTGGGTTACCAATCAATACCTACAGATACAAGTCCTCGTGGATCAGAGAATAGTATAATAATTGGAACAGGTCTTTTAACTGGTACAAATTTTCCATCTACGGGTACTGTTATTGCTACTTTCAAGTCTCCTCATTCAAATACTTTATGTACTTCAGTTGCTACAGGGAAATTTGGAGCTAGTTTGAAGAATACAGGGATTGATTTTTTACAAATAAATGGTTGTGCAAAAAAGCCTTATTATATCTTAATTGATGAATTTGCAGACGTAACTCTTAAAGATGCGGGTTCATTTTGGAATAAAAACGCTATTGAAACAGATTTACTTCTTAGAGAGAAATATGGTAATGATTCTTCTATTGCTACTATTGGACTTGCTGCAATTAATCAGGTGATTTTTTCTGGTGTTTCTGTTGATCGTGATCATTTTTTTCAACGTGGTGGCCTAGGTGCCGTATTTGCTTCTAAAAATGTTAAAGCTATTGTGATCTCAGATCCTCCTAAGTTAAATGAATTAGAAACTGATCAAGTTGATTTAATTTCCCAATTCACCCAAACCATTAAGAAAGATTCATGGTATGAAATATTACAAACTAGAGGAACATTTGCATCAATTTTCTCACTCATAAGGAATAATATTCTACCAGCAAAAAATTGCTCTCGTCTTTTAAACCTATCTCCTGAAAAAATTAAAGATTTTAAAGGCTATAACGAACCACTCCAGTGTTGGCAGTGTCCCATCAAATGTATTCGAGCTTCATATGACGATTTTATCGCATTAGGGCCTAATTTAAAGATTGTTGAATCAGAAGCGATCCAAAAAGCAATAGAATCTTGTAATATTGAAGCTCTTGATCCTATTTCTACTGGAGCAGCGATTGCGTCTTTATTCAATATTCAAGAAGATAGAAGAAAACTTCTAGATATTCAATTAGGATTTTCTTGGGATAATACGAAAATCTATTCATTAATTCAAAAAATAATAAACAGAGAGGGAATAGGAGACCAACTTGCTCGAGGGGAAGCTTACTTATACCAACAAACCGACGAAATTTCTCCAATGATTAAGAATCAAATGCCTGGTATGGTCTATTATCCCAATATATCTGGATTAAGTTTAACTGCTGCAGTTTCACCATATGCAGCAAGTAGTATTCAATCAGATTATATGCTTCAAACCGAGATTTGGGGTGTTCCTTTCAAGCTTAATCAATATTCGAAGTATGGTAAGGTTAGAACTGCAATTCTTTTAGAAAATCTTCTTGCAGTTTTCGATTCACTCATAATTTGCACACGATATCTACCATTATTACTTAAATTGCGGAATACTGTTTCGTGGATTCCTTCTCAAATAAGAAACCTACTTTTTCAATTTCTATCTAACCCATTCATTGGAAGGTTAAGCTTACAGTTAGATGGTGTTATCCCTCTTCTTCAGAATATGTATGATGAACAACTTACATTTGGTAAATTATTGGAGATTGGAAATCGTATAACATTACTTGAGCGTATCTTCAATACCAGGTTGGGAATGACTTCTGACGAAGATAAATTTTCTCATTTTCTCTTAAAAAGACCTGATTTCTTTAAGTCTCAGAATGATCTGCTTTCGGAATATTACCGAAGAAAAGGTCTATCACCTAAAGGAATGGTTCGTAAAAAAACACTAGAAAAGTCAGGTTTAATTGGATTAATTACGATTTAACTTTTTTTTACAGGTGAATTAGTTTTACAGTTTTCCACGAATATTAACCTTAACTAAATTATCCCTTTTTAGCGAGTCTCCGAAGAGATGGCCCTTTTAGTAGGTTAAGAAACTCAGATAGATAAGATATGAACTTACTATCAAGAGAAATATAGCCTAAAGCATCGGGTAATATTAAAGCTGAATTATTATCCTGAACTAATATAACTCCAGAAATTTTCTTTGTATTTGCTTTTCTAAGATTGACATTAACTTGACCTCCAACTTCTGATAACCATTTTTTACCTTTTTTCGTAAAATCATAGCTAGTGTATATCCATATGCGTTTTTCTGAAGGTATAGATTTTAAATCTTCAGGTGATAAGAACGTGGGGTTAGATGTGAATATAGTAACCTGTTTTGCAGCATTCTTTATCATATCTTTAATATAATCATTTCTTGCATCGTTTGTAGGTAGATTAACTACACGTATCGGATATTCTGGTTTTGTACTTGAAACTATTTTAGCTAATTCCTGTAAAGATTCTTTTTGAAGCGTATTTGTAGTCATTAATTGATCGAACAAATCATTAGAGCTTGTTTGAAATTCATCGATTTGTTTCTCAAATTTTTCAGTCAATGATTGAACGAGGTGAGCTGATTTAGCTGTCGTATCTAATGTACCTTTATCTAGATCGCTATTATACGTTTCTAAGGAACTAACTAAGTCTTTCTTTGTATTACTACTTAATTCTTCTATAGACTTCACTGCATTTTCTTTAAATTTTGTCAGATTTTCAAAAAGTACAGTATCTTGATCGATTAATTTAGGAAATATATCCTTAAGAAGAGTTATTATTTCTTCTCGTGATATATCAATAGTTGCTATACTTGTTTTTATGCTATCTGTTAAATCTACTGATAGTGATTCAATTTCCTGATTTGTAGACTGGGTAAAATTGCGTACGATATCTTTCAATTCAGTTTTCATTTCAGTAAAATCAAGATTTTCTCTTTCACCTTTTATATACTCGTGTATTTGATTAGTTAATGATGTTTGTGAACTAGAGATTAGATCTCTTAAATCTTCAATATGAGAAGCAAGATCCTCTTCAGTTTGATTATGAATAGCTTCAAATGATGTAACAAACTCTGGAATTTTCTCTTCAAACTTCTCAATATGTACTTGCAAAGTCTCTGAAATTACTGATTTTAACCTTTTATTTGATTGTTTCACTTTTGATTGAATTTCACGTAACCCAAAGATATCCTCTTTAGAGGAATCAAATTTAAAAATAGCTTTTATCCGTTTAATAGCTTGTTCGACGTTTGTATTAACAATCACATCAAATTTTTCAAGATTTGATTCTATAGCGTCATCTACTGCTTTAGATACATCTTCCAATGTAGATTTTGCTTTTTGTATCTCTTTACTCCAATTTGTCACGAGTTTATCAAAATCTTTCTCAATATTAGCCTGTAGTTCTTTATCCAATTCTGTTCGCTCTTGAATAACCTCATCAAAAACCTGTTTGAATTTCTCAGATAACTCTGGGATTTTAGTTTGGAATTCTTGATCTTGATGTGTCACAAAATCTTTTATTTCTGCATTGAGCCCTTCTACTGTCTGTTTCATTTCTGATTTCAGAACTTCAACCTCATTCTTTACAATTTCGGCCGCAGTGTCGACTTCTGATGTTACAAATCCTGTAGTGACCGCAATTTGATTTTCTAAATTAGTTAATGACTCTGAAAAATAAGTATCTACACTTTCAGATGTTTTAGCTGTAGTATTAGTTATTATTTGCAATGAATCGTTTGTTATTGCCGTTAATTTATCCCCACTTTCCTGAACTTGTCGTATTAATCCCGAAACTTCATTGATAGTTGAATCAGATAATCCGTCATAATACGACGCAAGTTCTTCCATTGCTTCTTTCAAATTCTTATTGTGAACGGAAACTTCGGCTTCTATTTGTTTAATAAAATTTAAAATGTCTGTAGGACCTTTATCTTGATATTTAACTATATTTGCTTTGTGTAAATTAATGACTTCATTTGTAGCTTTTTGATTATCGGATATAAAATCATTAATCGAGCTTTTATTATCATCAATTGAAGTTGTGAGATTATTATTGAATTCATTCAACTGATTTGTTGTTTGATTCGAAAAACTCTCAATAACAGAATGTAAATCACTCTGTTGTTTCTCATTCTTTTCATCAATCTGTTTCAATTCCTTCTCTAATTCTACATTGAATGACTCTTGTACTTGGCTGAAACCGTCTTTGATAACATTAAGAACTCGATCTAGTTGAACCTCTAAAGTTATTTCTAGGTTTTTAGCATATTCCTTATTCTGAGTTTTGTTCTGAGTAAAAATAATTTCCAGATTATTCATCATTAAAGAAGTAGAGGCCTTGGTCGACGCTTCAATATCAGTAATTCTAGTGAGATTTTCTGATGATATACGCTCACTAATATCCCCAAATCCAGATTGAATTCCATTTAAGACTTTGTGAAAATTACGAGAAACTGCTTCTAATTCTGTGTTCATAACTTTTGCTCTCTGTTCAAATCTTGATTCTATTTTCTCATTATAGGTCTTGTGAAGGTTAGAAATAGTAGTAGATAATTGTTCTAAAGATTTGATAGAATTCTCAATCTCACGTTTATTTTCCTCCGAAGTTTCTTGAAATAGTGTTTCCACTTTTTTCTGAGAATTAGTTAGGCCACTGGTTATATCCTTAACAGAGTTAACTGCTGTTTCTTTAAGCGTTTTTGTTACTTCATTTCTTGCATTCTCTAATGAATCCTTTATAGTAGTTTGATGACGATTTGCATTAGCAGGAATTGAAATAAGTAAATTTCGTAAATATTGTGATACTGATTGAGATAATTGGAGTAAACGTGAAATATCCATATCTTTTCTGTTAATTGATTTTTCATTAACTTCATTGAACGTATAAACAAGTTTTTCAAACTCAGAACTCTGTTTAATCAGTTCATCTTTTGCAGATCGCCGAATATTTTCCATAATTTCAGTTATTTGTTTTTGTATGAGTCTATAGTTTCCTTCCAATGAATTTAATTCAGTGGATAGTTTAGACTGAAATTGTTTTATAAATAACTCTCGTTGTGATGTTAATTTCTGTTCAGAGGAGATCTCTGACAGTTCAGTCCCTAATACATCTAAAATAGGACGCTGTTCTTGTAATAACAAAGCAGCGTTTTCAGCAAAATCTTTGAATTCAGTTTTTAGTTGAAGCGAACTTTCCTTTATTGATTTATTAGTTTGTTTTACTACGTGTTTAAGTGCCTCGTTTATTCCCTTATCAATCTCTTTGGCCAAATTCGATAAAACTTTCTTTAAAGACTCAGATATTTCATCTTCTAACGTTTTTTGGACCTGTTCCCGAACATCATTCACAAATTCTTCCTCATGTTTCCTAGATTCACGTAATTCAGTGCCGATATTATTTTTAAATTCCTCTGTGCCAGATTCTGCATTAGAAAAGAATTCTTGAATTCTGGTCAAAGATTCAGATTCAATTGCAATAAAAATGTCAGAAAATTGGGATTGAATGCTTTTAATCTTATCTGTAGTTGATTTTATTACATCCGACAACTCTTTTTCATATTTTAATATCGATTCCTTTAGTGAATGGGTTCCAGCTTCAGGGATATTCTGAAATCCAGCGATAAACTTTGTCCACTCTTTTTCAAAGGCTACTTGTTTGGATGAAAAAGAATTTTGTAAATCTGTTCTTAATTCTGATGTACGTGCAGAATGAGATTCCAGTAGCTCATCCGCAAGTTTATTTGTTTTATTAACTCGTTGTTGTTCCAATGATTCAAAGTCATCTCTTAAACTAGCTTGAAGTAAACTATTTGAAGTTTTAAGTTCATTACATTGTGTTTCTAACGATTTATTGAACTCCTCAAGGTTATTTTGAACTGAATGCAAATAATTCTGAGAAATCTCAGATTGATTTTCCTTATTCGATTCAATTTCATCAAGACTTGACTCTAATATTGATAAGATATTATTTACAGGTAAAACGGGATAGTAAACTCCATCATCCATTTTTATGAGTCCTTTTTCTTGTAAAAGGCCAATTGCTTCTTCAAATCTTTCAACTTGCATCTCAGAAGCTAATATGAGCTCTTTATTGGTTTGAGGACCAAATTTTACGATTATTGTAAACAATTTATTTTCATTTTTTGAAAAGGAATACTTAGAACTTTCCAATGGTTCTGGTTCCTTAATATCTGACATTTAGGTTAACACTCCAATTATTTCTTTTGATCTTTTTTTCTTATTGATTAAATCATTTTTAAACTTATAAATCATCCAAATATTGCTGTTCCTAGTCGGATGCAATTCGATCCTTCTTCTAAAGCGATTGAATAATCATTACTCATTCCCATTGATAGAATTTTCATTTCAACATTTGAAGGAAGAGACTTATCTGTTTTGAGATTTTCATATAAGTTCCGCATACGCTGAAAATAAACACGTGTTTTTTCTGATGGAACATAAGGAGCAATCGTCATAAGACCATTAATCTTCAAATGTGATAGAGAACTAGTCTCGTTCAAGAATTCTTTTATTTTTTCCTCACTCGGATAAACCCCAAATTTCGAACTATCTTGGCATATATCCACCTGAAGAAGACAGTTCACAATCATTTCCATTTTAGAAGCCCATTTCTCTATTTCTTTTGCTAGCTTGATTCGATCTAACGATTCTATCATTAAAAACTTACTTAGAACTTTCTTTACTTTATTTCTTTGAAGATAGCCAATAAAATGCCAAGAAATATTAGAAGTTCCGCAAAATTCTATTTTGGGAAGGGCTTCTTGAATCCTATTTTCACCGAATATTGGTTTTATTATTGTTCGAGAAACCTCTAAAATGAGATTTGCAGGCTGATTTTTTGTAACAATAACAATTTTAGGCTTAGTTCCAGCTTGATTATACTTCAATGTAAGTGAAAGAATATTCTGATAATTCTGGACTATATTTTGGATACGAGACTCTTCAGGCATAATAAATCCCAGTTAATTTTTACTTAAAGATAAAAATGCATTCTTTCAATTGACTTCCCTATATATTTAATACTAATAAATGCATGTTCAATCATCAAATCAGACTTGCTTAATAGGGAAGTAATAAGATCATGAAAAATATTGCTCAACCAGAAATTTCAGACGAAGAGATATCTCTTGTATCGAGAACTATTAAGGCTAAAGGCTTTGTTGAAGGAAAAAATGCACGTCAGCTTGAAAAGGAATTTGCAGAGTTTGTAGGCACAAAACATGCCATATGTACCGTAAATGGAACAGCTGCACTTCATCTTGCATTGGAGGGATTGAATATTTCGCCTGGAAAAGAAATCATTACTCCATCATTTACCTTCATTGCTTCTGCAAATACTATCTGTTTTGGAGGAAATGTACCGATTTTTTGTGAGATTGATCCAGAAACATTCAACATCGATCCTGAAAAAATAAAAGATCTCATTACTCCTAATACCAAAGCAATTTTACCTGTACACATTTTTGGTTTACCCTCTGATATGAAAGCAATCAATGATATTGCAGAAGATAAAGATCTTATTGTGATTGAAGATGCCTGTCAAGCACATGGTGCACGTATTGATAGGAAACATGTTGGTACCTTTGGAAAGGTAGGCTGTTTTTCCTTTTATGCTACAAAGAATATGATAACAGGAGAAGGAGGTATGGTTGTCACTGATGATGATGACCTTGCAAATCGAATGAGAAGTATTAAAAATCATGGTCGTGGTCCAAAAGGAGGTTACTATCATTATTTAATTGCTTACAATTTCCGATTAGCCGATCCATTAGCAGCAATAGGACTAGTTCAACTCCGTAAACTTCAAAAAATGTTGGACCAGAGAAAAAAGAATGCTGAATTCATAAGAAACACAATAAAAGAATTTGACCAAATTCAGGTTCAAAAAATTGCTGCTGGAGTTACTCATGGGCATTATATCTGCGCTCCAGTAGTTGATGATAAGAAATATAATGTTGAAAATGTTATCAATAAACTTAAAGATAAAGGAATTGCTTCTAGACGAATTTACTCTATTCCTTGTCATCTCCAACCAACATATTTGGAAGGAATAAAAGAGTGGAGATGGACAAAATTCGTTAGCTATCCTGATTATTCAAAAATCAAATTACCAGTAACAGAAAGGATTGCATCCAATCATTTCGAGATTCCAATTCATACAGGAATTACTAAACAAGAATTGATATACATTCAAGCTACCCTTAGAGAGATTTTTGGGTAATATTTATTATTGGATTTCGATTGAAAACTCAACTAACATGACCAGGAACCCAATCTACGAGATACTTTCGACCAATTTCATTAAATTCACTTTTAATTTTTTGAATTTTTTGGAAAAAAGCTTCTTCAGTCGCTTCTAGCTGAAGATTAGCTAGAAT
Source organism: Candidatus Hodarchaeota archaeon (assembly GCA_030589605.1). Classification (GTDB taxonomy): domain Archaea; phylum Asgardarchaeota; class Heimdallarchaeia; order Hodarchaeales; family Hodarchaeaceae; genus Hodarchaeum. The sequence goes on from JAUUVJ010000009.1 coordinate 18,213, forward strand.
CTTATGTAGTTTGGGTTGTGTGTTTTTAACCCCCGCAACAAGACTTGAATACCTTCCCAACTGTTTTTCAGTTAATAATTCATTATTGTATAATTGTATTTGTGTTGATAACCCCCCAGAGAGTATTTTCAATCCTTCTTCTTTCTTGAAAGAATCTGGGTCTTGACATACTTTCTGTAGTTGATCGAAGCATTCTTTGTAAGGTAGAAACACATTTCTTGCGAGAACTCCACGTAAAAACATTTGTGTAGATTGTTTTTGCAGAATAATGGAAAATGGTATAGATGTCATGTATTCGGTCATACGTATTTTCTGACTATTTAAAACTGATCCTGCTTCATCTTGTGCCTTTTCGTAAATATCCCAAGGTAAAACAATTCCGGTAATCTCACGATAATCAGTTACTAGTGACCCAGCACCTAACTCAAATTTTACCCAATAGAGTCCAACTCCTGTAATGAGGAAAAAAGGTTCTCCAGTGGTCTCTTCGAACCCAGTTAATGCGAGATCAGGTAATAATACAACATTATCTTGCAGAATTTTTTGTACAGGTTGGTTTAAATAAAATCCATTGAATGTTGAACCGAGAAGTTTATTCCATGAAGGAATAAAAATAAGTTGATCTAAAACACCTAAAACTTTTTCTCGTAATTTGTATATTTCTTTATCGATGTCCTCTATTCTATTTTTTATCCTATCAAAAACTTTATTTCTATTATAGGCTCCAATGCGATAGGGATAATCATGGTCTTGCTGAAACCTCTTGAATTCCCTAATAGAAATTCCAGAAATTTCCTCTAACTCG
>JAUUVJ010000114.1 GCA_030589605.1 Candidatus Hodarchaeota archaeon
CCTTAATTTCAGCGAGATTTGAAAATTGACAAACTGGAGAGAAAATGAATTGTTGAAGAATAATAAGCAGATGTTTAGTGCCAAGGAAATAAGTGGCTGGGTAATGTTCTCTTAGTGCTTGGAATAAGTGACGAACTCGTTCTTGTTGGTAGGCCGCTTTGTCAAATACAATTTCTGCAGATCTAAATTCTGGTTTTATAAAAATTCTAATTGTATAATATTCGTCATTTGGATTACGAATAACAGTAACGGGATGATCAATCCCAAATCCAGGTCTCTTAACTTCATAGAATTTAAATGGATTCTTAAATAAATCAGAATGACAAAAAAAGGCATTCAAGACGGATAAAATTTCTTTTTGATCAAAATCTTTCCAAGCATCCATAGAAGGCCAAGCATCCTCAGAAATATATTCCTTAATTTCTACTTCATAACCAAACTTGTCTGGATGCAAAATTTGAACCTTCTAATACTCAAGATGGTAACTTATTCAACAATCTTTATGAATTTAATGTTAAAATTCAAAAAAAAAGGTGTAAAAAGGTGGTAATAAATCTTAGTGAACTACCATGTTCTAAAGAATATGGCTTCCTACGAGTCCACTGAGCTGAACAACATTTTAGGATAGAGTTGAGAGGAAATTTTCTTTTTATCATTGGCTATTTAGGAATAATATCGTAGATTACTAATATTTTGATGATTTTGTAGATTTCTGGCAAGTTTGTTAAAATTGATAAACTGATTTTAAAAAAAGATATTATAACAAATTCTATATCGAGAAGAATTAAGAATTGTGTAACCGATCGTTGTGGTACAAATAAGAAGTAAGAATGAACATATCATATATCGTAAAGATTTGGTACAAGCAAATAATCTGAAACAAGTGTTTGATAATATTAGGCACTTTTTAGCAGGTAATATTCTAGGTATAACAAGGGATGAAATACTTGCAGAACAACTGATTTTTTTATTGTTCTGTAAAATGAGGGATGAGCTTATATCTAAACCAAAAGATGCAGTTATGTTCCAAACATTTCATCCAAGTTCGATCAAGTTGAATACAAGAGTGTCAAGACTATTTGATGATCTGAAATTAGAATATGAAACTATTTTTGAAGAGAAAGATGAAATAATTGTTGATGAAAAAAGTCTAGAATTAATCGTGAAAGAACTGGAAAAATATTGTATCACAGAAGCTAGTAGAGACGCAATTGGAGACGCGTTTGAGATCTTCTTAGGGCCATCTCTAAGAGGCAATAAAGGCCAATTCTTTACTCCAAAATATGTTGTTTAAACAATGATAAGAATCCTCGATCTACAAGAACATGAAAAAATTATAGATCCAGCTTGTGTAAGTGGAGGATTTCTGATAGAAGCAGCCACTTATGACAGAAAACAACAAAATAGTGAACTCCTTCAGGAGAACACTATCTTTGGAATTGACAAGGATCAATTTTTAGCAAAAATTGCAAATATTTATCTTGCAATATTGGGAACCAAAAGAAAATCAATTTATTGTGAAAATTCTTTAGTTCATCATTCAGAATGGAGTTCAGAAACTATTGAGAATATCCCTAAAGAACATTTCGATATTGTTGTTACAAATCCACCTTTTGGTACAAAAATACCGATAAAATCAAAGAAAACATTAGAACAATATGAATTGGGATTTAAATGGAGGAAAAATTCCCATTCTTCTCAAAAATGGCATAAAACAAAAATTATTCAAGATAAACAACCCCCTCAAGTCCTTTTCATTGAAAAGTGCCTAAATCTGCTTAAAAAAGGAGGTAGAATGGGAATTGTACTACCTGATGGATTATTTGGAAATCCATCAAATAGATACATACTACAATTCTTGTTAGAAAAAACAAAGATTATTGCGGTAATCAGTTGTTCCCATATAACATTCCTACCTCATACTCATACAAAAACTTCTTTACTATTTCTAGAGAAAACACCACCTCTAAAGGATTATTCTTTTTTTATGGCAATTGCGGATAATGTAGGACATGATAAAAATGGGAAACCGCTTTATTTTCTTGATAAAATAGGTAATCATCTACTAAATAGTAATAATGAGAAAATTATAAATGATGATTTTCCTAAAATAATAAAAAGCTACCAAAAATTCAGAAATAACAAATTGAACAAATACTCCCGTCTTGGCTTTTCCTTTCAATTCTCTGATATAAAAAACTTTATCCTAATTCCTGAATACTATAATCCTGATATTTCAACCCAATTGAATTCAATTCGAGAAAAGAATGAATTTCAATTAATAAGTATGAAATTTTTATTAGATAAAAATATAATTAATATCACTAGAGGACATGAAATTGGATCAAAGTTTTATGGTACAGGAGAAATTCCATTCATAAGAACTTCTGATCTAATAAATTGGGAATTAAACATTGATCCAAAAAAGAAGGTTTCACGTGAAATTTTTAATTTATATAAGAAAAAGCAAGATGTACAAGCTAATGATATCCTTCTTGTATGTGATGGTACTTTTTTAATAGGAAAAACTGCTATGATTACGGAGAATGACACACAAATAATAATCCAAAGTCATTTGAAAAAAATTAGGGTACTAAATAGAGAGCTACTTGATGAATATATACTCCTCTGGTCGCTGAATACTGATATTGTACAATCCCAAATTAGATCGAAAACATTTATCCAAGCGACAATATCAACTCTAGGTAATCGTATTGAAGAAATAATGATTCCAATCCCAATAGATGCAAAACAAAAGCGGGAATTATCACAAGAAATACAACAAATAATAATTACTAAGATGAAGCTAAAAAAAAGAATACAAAACTCCTCAAATTTAATTTAGTTAAAATAGATCAATTTATCAATTTAGAAATCATAAAATATAGAGATGAAACCCAAGATGAATTTCAAATATGCTTTTGTTAGAGAACCTAGTGATGAATATAAACGATGTATTACATCACATCCACTCCGAAATAGCATTGATATTAATAAAACTCGTAAACAACATGCTATTTATTGTCAAACTCTTTCAGATCTTGGACTAGAGCTAATTAAATTACCACGTTTGAATGAACATCCAGATTCATGTTTTATCGAAGATACAGCAGTCATTCATAACAATAAAGCTTTCATTACACGAATGGGAGCTAAAAGTAGACGTGGTGAGGTAAAATCTGTTGAAAAATATATAGAAGAATATTTAGAGGTTCAAAAAGCGAAAAAGCCTGCAATCATTGAGGGAGGGGATGTTATTCATCATAAAAACTACTTAATAAGTGGAATAACTCAGCGTACCAATCAGGATGGAGTTAATCAAATGGCTGAATATCTAAATATAAAAGTGGACACATGTGGAGACCCCGAAATTGTACATTTGAAAAGCTATGTTACTTATATTGGTCAAAACACAATAGTCGTTACAAAAAGGTTTTCAAATCATAAAACATTTGATAAATTCACTAAAATCGTTATTGAAGATAAAGAAAGTTATGCTGCAAATACTCTTGCTATTAAAAACACGGTATTAATGGCAGAAGGTTATGATCAAGCACAATTAAAAGTGAAAGAAGCAGGTTTCAATGTTATAGGATTAAATATGAGTGAATTCCAAAAATGTGAAGGCGCACTTACCTGTCTTTCATTACTTTTCTGAATTATTCGTCGAAACCGATTGAATTACTCTATTCAAGACAAAAAAACCAAATTTTGATCATAAAAGAATTAAATAGATAAGATAAGGAAAACTACAATTAGATCACCAATTCTTGAACTAGTAGTTGATGATAAAAATGTCAGAAATGAAAATTAAACCAATTGGTTATGTTAAAAAATCTGAAGTAGAATGTTACCTTGAAATTTTACCTGAATATGATACTGGTTTATTTAATCTTAAGCTAATATCCCACGTATTTGTTCTATGGTGGATTCACGAGGCGGATCTTAAAGAATTTCGTAAAACAAAAAATAACGTTTGTCCTCGTGTTGTTGATCCTTTATATCCACCTGAAAAAATGGGAACGTTTGCTACACGGAGTCCTCATCGTCCTAACCCAATTGGAATGACATTAGTAAAGATAAAATCTATTAAAAGGAATAAGGTATATGTGGACCATATTGATGCATTTCCTAATACTCCTATTATTGATATCAAACCCTATATTCCAAATAGTGATCGAGTTGACAAAATTCAACTACCAAAATGGTTTCTTCACTTGAAGGAATCCAGATTAGTTGATAGATCTACAGAAAGTTCTGAAGCTAGATCAGGTTAACTGTCCTTTATTCTTAGTATTAGAAGCATTTAATGGTTTATCGGCCTTTTTAAAGAATGTAAATCCAACATATGTAAGTAAAGTCGCTAATGCAGCAATCCACATAATATCAACATAATCTCCGCCTAAAGAAATAATAATGAGTGCAATAATTGGTCCAAAAATACCTGATATAGCCATTGTACTAGTAAGAATTCCTGAAGAAGTTGATTTGTCAAAGCTTGTTTTTTCAACAGTATAACGTAATGTACCCACGTAAAGAAAAGCCCAAGATAAACCCAAGAGAACTTGGAGAGGAATAATACCCCAAAAATTAGTAGGAATGGTGAACGAGATAAATGCAGCTGCAGATAAAAATAATCCAAGAGTTATCATTCTTTCACTAGCAAGTTTATCAGTATACTTTTGCATAATAATAAATTGTGTAAATGCATTTGTAAATTGGATGATTGCAATCCAGAATGTATCAGCACCTAATTCCCATAAAAAGAGTGACCAAAAAGTCCAAATAGCCATAGCAAAACTATGACGTACCCCTAAAGAAATATATACTGATTTTCTTTCCCAAAAAACAGTGATAAAAGAGTCTTCAGTTAATTTTGTTTGTTTATCCGATTTTTCATCTCTTAAAGAAAGAGCTACAATTGTGGAGCCTACGAGAGCGAGAGCTGCAAATATAAATGTCGCAGGAAGCCAAAACATCCCAATAACTCCACTTATCATAACACCTGCCGCCCATCCAAAGCTACCAAATGAAGAAAAATTACCCATTTTATCTCCTTTATCAGATACGATCGCTATTAATGATGGGGTAAGCATACCAAATCCTAATCCACTTAAAGTTCTGAAAATAATAAAAATTGCTTTATTCGGAATTAAATAACCCGCTATTGTTATAACTCCTGTAAAAGAACCGCAAACTACAAAGAATTTTCGATTAGCTAAAACATCTGATAATCTCCCTGTTATGATACTCATTGTAAATAGAACAAAACCAAATAAAGCAGCCATTATTGCAATTTCTTGGTCTGATAGGCCTATCTCTTGAGCCCAAAGAGGAACATATGTAAAAAGAGAAAGTGTGGCTAAATTAACCAAGAGATTTATGATTGCTTCTTTTGATAAATAAAATGAACTTGAAATTCGATTTCACCACTTTTTTGGATAAGAACCAAATATCATAAAAAGGAAAGGGTATTCACATTGCAATGACCGAAATATCTAAACTAATACAGGTCAATAGCTCTATTAATGAGAAAAAAAGACTTAATATTACTACGAAATCAATATCCAGTGCTGAAAACCGGTATATTTACTGTTTGGTTATTACTCCAAGGTATCTATTGATACAGAATTCCAAGTCATAAAACTTAATTTTTTCCTTGTTTGTTCAGGAGATTCTAATATATTGACCAATGAATGTCCAAAAAAACCTGAATTGACAACACACTCAAATTTTATTATACCATTACGAAAAATAATACCAATTACATCGATTGGAACATTCATGTCAGCAATGGATGGTAGTATTGTCAATGTATCACTTGTTACCATAGCAGATGCTTTGAATACGAATATGGAAGGCGTAAGGTGGATTGTAATTGTTTATCTGCTGGTAATATCTGCTTTGATTGGAATAGGAGGATCGTTAGGAGATATTCATGGTAGAAAGATGATTTTCCAATTAGGAATGCTGCTCTTTATGCTAGGATCGTTTTTATGTTCTTTCTCATCTACTTTAGAATTTCTCATACTTTCACGAATTCTTCAAGCAATAGGAGCAGCTGCTCTTACAGCTAATGGGTTAGCATTAGTAATTACCTATGTTGAACCATCTATAAGAGGTCGTGCAATCGGTTTAAATTCTTTAGTGGTAGCAGGTGCTTTATCTACTGGACCAGTAGTAGGTGGTATATTAACAGAATTTATAGGTTGGCCAAGTATTTTCGTTATAAATATACCAATTGGATTGATAGGAATAATACTTGTTCAACAATACATACCAGAAACAACAAAAAAAGATATTTCAAAGCTTGATTACCGAGGAATGACATTATTCATTATAATAGCTTTTTCACTTGTACAAGGAATTTTAGTTTTGTTCGAAGGTAGTTTTTGGGGTTTAATTTTCATCTTTATTGCATTAGTTTGTTCATTATTGTTCGTATTTTTCGAAAATACTCATCCTACCCCAATGATATCCATTGGAATCATGAAGAATAAAGGTATATTAATTGGAATTATCTCTTCTTTTCTCTGTTACATGGTTTATTACAGTGTTGTTTTCCTCTTACCCTTTTATTATCAAGAGGTTCTTTCTTTTAAACCATCTCAAACAGGAATATTAATGATAGTTCCTCCACTCGCAATGGCAATAATGGGGCCATTTGCAGGAATTTTTGCTGAAAAAGTGGATGCAAAAAAATCGACCACAATTGGTGCTATTTCACTAAGTTTATTTGTAATATCTCTATCAATTTTATTCATTATATTCCCTAGAAACACGCTTGATATTTTATTTTTCATTATTCCTCTTGTAGCTATCGCTGCTGGTTCCCTTACTATTTTTACCGTCTCAAATGGTACATCTGTGATGAATAATGCCCCAAAAGGGGATGTAAGCGTAGTTTCTGGGTTGATAGGCCTTTCTAGAAATATTGGATTTGCTTTAGCTACAACTATTAGTTCTGCAATTTTTACCTTTCTATTTACTTTAAATAATCCTGAGAACCTAACGTCTGGTACTGAATTCATTTCTACCTATTATACCAGTCTAGGACAAGTTTATTTCATTTTTGCCATTCTTGCTTTACTTGGCGCGGTTATATCGTATAACCGATGAGAATTTCTTGATTGTTGTAAAGACAGAATATTTAGGGTTCGACGGGGTGATGATTATTCCATTATTTTAATGGAAAACTAAGATACATTGTTAAATGGTGACAAGTTCTTATATTATACAATAATAATAGATGAAGTGATAAGAGCTGGTTAGTCTTATTCTTTCTTTGGTTATTTGGTGGATATATAGGGACGTATAGTCATTATACAGGACGACATCTTGAGAAAGTTAATAGACAGGATCCAAGACTTACAACACCTTCTAAGAGATTCAATCGTGCATAAAGATCTCTCATAAAGGAAGACCTTCTCTAAGTAATTCTAGGCAGCTTTGGGCGTTCTATTTCTTCCATTCAGGATTAGTAGTATCGATAGAAATCAGTTTCTGAGCAGTTTTGATATATTCCACAAGCTGTGCTTGCTTCAATCGTTGTTGGACGGGCACATTACTCCGAATTATGCGTTTCCAGGTTTCATCGTCTTTTTCTAATTGATGACGCTCTACAGAAAGTTTTTTGATCAATAAAGTCAGGCCTTTTTCTTCTGCGATCAACCTCGCTTTCTCCAAGAGTATTTTCGCAGCAGGGAGGTTCCCCTCCACAATTTCAAATTTTGATCGGAGGATACGCACTTCAACAACAAAGGAGAAGTAAGAAAAATCTTCAGATAGCACGTTGAGCCTTTTAACCACGGTTTTTGCTTGTTGCAGTGCTTCTGAGTCACCATAGGCTCTAATTTCGTCTAATAATAGTTCACAAAGAGCAAGTAATGCAGTGATGGTGAGTGTAGGCTCAATAACCTCTTCTTCAGTGACTTCTTCTAGTAATTCTTCAGCTTTGACTTTCTTTCGAGCTCGATTGCTTGTTTTGAATAATAAGGCTTGAGCTACTCGATAGCGTTGATGGATCAGCTTATTTTCTTCTTGGCTATTAATTTCTTGCAAGCGTAGTAAATACTGTTCTGCTTGGTGAAACGCGTCTTTATCGATATTTACTTGAATCAACACAAAGAGGGTCTCACTTATCCAGATTTTGTTATGGTTTTCCTCACAACGTATTAAATTATGCTTAAGATAAGCTAAGCTTTGATCTAAATCGCCTTTCAACCAGTAAATTGAACCGATGGTGCTAAAAGGCCATGTTGACATTAGAGATCTATCCCCGATCTCTTCATACTGAGCTATGCTCTTTTGACAGTATTCTAATGCTTTATCCAATTCTTCTTTGCGTAGGAAAATGTCTCCAATTTTCTCATAGCAATATGCAATCAGTCTTTTATTCTCTAGTTCTTGGTATTTCGCTAATCCTTTCTGAGAATACTCTAAAGCGCGATTAAACTCCCTCTTAGCACCATATATTGCTCCTATGTTCGTGAAACAACGAGCAAGGTAATAACTATTACCAATGTCTTGTAATATTGGAAAAGCTTTATTGTAAAATTCCAAACTACGATCATGGTTGTTTTTTAAAGCGTGGATTGTTCCAATGTTCATTAAAGACAAAGCAACGCCAAATTTATTCCCAAATTCATGCTGTAACGCCAGACATTTCTGGAAATGGTTTAAACCTTGGTCATAATCACCTTTCCAGATACAACTTCGGCCCTTTTGTCTAATCAAAAATGCTTTTCTTAAAGAAAACACGGTAGGTGGTTCTCTCGTGAGGGTTCCTAACAATTTTTCCCCCTGAATAATTGCTTTAAGACTCTCCTTGTAATTCCCTTGATCTTCCGATGCTTCAGCCATTACTATGCAGGCATCAACCGCTTGAAGAGGTTTTCCTTGTTCCAAGCTTTCCTTACACACATTTTTCGCAAGCTCATAGCTGTCATCGGAATTACCTGATGTAATTAAGATTTTACTTTTAAGCAAATTAAAGGTGAGTAGACATTCAGGGGGGAGATTGTTTTTTTCTCGAGAGATTCTATAATTGAGCGAGATTCATTGAGATTACCTTCATAAATGAGTTGTTCGGCACGTTGGAGTCGATCTAAAGAATCTTCTGTTCCTCTAGGCATTATTCCTATACTTTCCTTCTGTTTCAACTGTTAATTCTATGTATTACTCTCTGTACTTCAAAACTCAAATAGTTATCGAATTACTTTTTGTCCTCATAGTCGGAGTATCAGAGTGATTCAAGAGTCGAAGGAGAAATACAAATAATTTCAATAGTTTTGTAAAAGATGTTTGAAAACTAATCTAAACGATTTTCTCATCTTTTCATCATTTTAATTTTCTCAAACTGATTTGAACATTGTCAAAAAGATCTTTTACATCATTTCTTGACGATCCAGTTCCTAATATCGTTACTTTTCCTTCAGATACTGGTCCTACGTTGAAAGGGATAATTGAACGCGCAGCATTTTGACCATTATATAACATATCAGAGCCATTGGGGCCCCAAACTTTCAATAAATCCTTAAATTGTAAACCTCTTCTTGAAAGATATATATTTTGAGCTCTTGCAGCTTTTATTGTATCATTTCTCTCAAGACGATATACTAATTCCCAAGGATACATAGCTCCTGTAACTCGGGGATTACATTCAGCTACGAACATACCTTCATTTGTTTCAACAAAATCTATACCCAATGGACCAATAAAACCATCTCTAGTTAATCGTTTGACTATTCTGTATGATATTCTCTGAACTAGTTCCTCATCAAAGTCAACTGGAAATTCGTTTCCTATATGCGAAGTACCTTCATCAAGGAGTTGGTTTGATGTACGAAGATGTACAATTTTTTTATCCCTTGAAATAAACCACACTGAGGAAGGCTGTGAGAATGTTTCATAAAAAGGTTCTACTATATATTTATCTCCCAATTGACTACAATTCTGTATTTCACGAATTTTCTTAATGTCAATATGATCGAAGACATAAGTTGTTGAAGCAGAAGCACCAAATTCTCCTTTGACTATTACTTTTCCAGTTTTAGCTATGTTATAAGTTATAGCATCAACTAAATCTAGCATTGAAGGAGTTACTTCACATACTGAGCCATCCAAAACAGGAACCCATAGCTCTTTACATAATGCTTTGAATGTAATTTTACTATCATATTTCATTACTTTATTAGGGTCGGCATACATCTCTAAACCTAAATATTTACTAGCTTGGTGTTCCATAGGACC
>JAUUVJ010000357.1 GCA_030589605.1 Candidatus Hodarchaeota archaeon
AGATAAAAACATTAGAATTGATGAGAATACTGTATCGATTGACTTTTCTATTGATAGAAATCTTCTCCAACGTGTTCTTGATAACATGGTTAAAAATGCACTTGAAGCTACTTCAAAAGGTGATACAATAACGGTTGGTAGTAAAGTGAATAATAATAAAATCCATTTTTGGGTCCATAATTCTACTTTTATACCTAGGGATGTACAGTTACAAATTTTCTATCGATCATTTTCTACCAAAGGTAAAGGTAGAGGAATAGGTACATATGGTATGAAATTATTGAGTAATTATTTAGACGGAGATGTCACATTTACCACTTCAGAAGAAAAGGGTACAATTTTCACAGCTTCCTATCCTTTGGAGTTAAAAAACTAATTAACGAAGATTATTATGCTAGAAAAACTTGATTCGACTGCCAATAAGCTGATTTAAGGATCCTATATTCTAAAAAGGAAGAATTAAAGAGGATTCAGATTATTTCTTCTTTATTCTTCGATATCATCGAATAGTAACCACTGGAAAATTCTTTGTAAACGTAATCGTTGGCTTACTGAATCGTGTGTTTCTTCTTCTGGAAGATTTTGGTTTTGGATTGGAACACAAAGCAGAATCAAAATTGGTAATAGTGCTATTAGAACTCAATTTTTTTTCATTATCGAAATTACTCCTGAATTGTAAAAACAATATTGTTTAAAATTGAAATGTCATAATAATTGAAGTAGGTGAATAACATCGGGAAATGATACTATCCTATGTATGACTATTCTTAAGTGTTGTTGTATTCCTGTTTCCATTCTTTTTCAAGAAAAATTGAATTTGAGCCAATAAAATCAGAATTTTGACAAATTAGACAAATCTGCATTGAATGGTTTGCTAATAGCTTCATTTTGTGATATATTTGCTAATGGAATGGGGTACTTAACGAATAACAAATGGGAAACTGTATAAAAAAAAATTTGAATCTCCTTATGCAGGATAGATTTCAATGGTTTTAACTTTCTTCGACATCAGTTTAGCATTATCAATTGGAATTTTCACTGGTCTCGTTCTACAAAGGGGAAGAATTTGTACAAACACAGCTTTTCGAAATATATTCCTCATAGGTAATTTTGAATTATTCTTAGTAATTCTAATAACAGTTACAGTTGAACTTATTGGTTATCTTCTTCTTTCATCTAGTATAATCCCAGGATTAGATTTTGTTTCTAATCCTATTCCATTTTCAATTATATTATTACCTCTTGGAGGGTTTATTTTCGGAATAGGTACTGTTGTTGCTGGAGGATGTGCTGGTGGAACCTGTTATAGAATTGGGGAAGGTTCACTTAAATCTTTACTCGCTTTCCTAGGATTTACGACTGGGATCGGTCTCTTAGCTATAGGGCCTTTATCTGATCTTATGATTGAAATACGTGAACAAACTCTCTGGAAGATAAGTGATCAAGCTCCATCATTGGAACAGTTTTTTCCCCGATGGGTTTGGACAATTCTTGCTATTATCATAATGTTTGGTATACTCTATTTTTACAAGAATAGTACGAAAAAATTAACACATTTACTCCCTCGTTGGACTCCTATTGTTTCAGGGTTAATATTAGGAATATTAGGCATTTTTGCTAGAATTTCATCAACTTCCACTGGGCGAGAATTTGGATTTTCAACAACCGATGGAATTGGTAATATTATAGAATCGATATTATTAATTGATCCAAGTAATATTCAATGGGCTGCAATTTTTATTATTGGTTTAATCAGTGGAGCATTCTTGTCTTCGATTCAAATAAAGGAATTTAAACTGAAAATTCCAAATAAAGTTGATGGTATTCGTTTTTTTGGTGGAGGATTATTGCTTGGGGTAGGAGCGATGTTTGCAATGGGTTGTAACTTTGGTCATATTTTAGGAGGAATACCAGAGCTAGGAATATCGTCTATAGTCGCTTTTCTATTTATGATCTTAGGGAATAGTTTAGGATCCTATATATTTTATATTAAATTAAAACAAAAGATACCTGATTCAACTCCAGGAGAATTAAACATAATTTTTCGATGAACTACAATGACTTTGATCTTTGTGAGTGGTCATAGGAATGAATCTATTGTGTTTTGAGTATTTAAAGGCCTTAGCATGCATAAATCGTTATCGTGAATGAACGAGGAAATCAGTTTGAAAAAACTATGAATATTTCATTCTTCAAGAAATTTCGTATAGGGTAAAAGATTATTTTAAAGCTTATAAGAGATAAAGTTAGTGGATTAATCATATGAAAAAATGGCATGAATTGTTCTATATATTTATTAATACAGTTCCATGCTTCTAAAATTACATCTGGATTATTTTCATTTTCATCTGGTAACCATCTTGCTTTAAATCCAAGCAAGTTAAAGGATTTTTCAGCACATTTTTCAAATTCTATTGAATTTTTTGTCAGACAAAAACGATCATGTCGACTCATTTCTAAGTGAAGTTATATCGGATATTTTTACAATATACCAAGACAGGATCATTAAAAAGTTCAAAAGAATCAAGCAACCTGTAAAGAAAATAATATATTGACTTGTTGGGTCGCTAATTAGTGAAAAATCAAAGCCATCGATCTCATATATCAAATTACTAAAGAATGACCACGTGCCTTCATCACTCTCCCAAGATCTACCTTTTCGTACCGCTAAGCTAAGAACTCCGACAAGAAAGAAAATTGTTGCAATCACTGGTAGTAACCAGTATGTACGTTTTATTGATTGTTCTTTAGTTATCATAAGTTCAATCCAAGTCCAAAGCCCCAAAAGTATGATAATGAAAGAGAATATTATGAAAACTGGGAAAATAATGAGATAGTCTTGGGGGATTCCTGCTATTCTGAAAGCAACTAAATGCTGAAAAATGTTTTAACTTGTCCGATTATTCTAATATATTCATTATTTAGTCTAAAATATTGAAAATTGCCTTACGATAACTACTTTATGAAAGGATCAGCATTGGCAGCCAATATTTCTTCATAACTTACTTTGAATTCGTTTGTTTTTGAAAACGCCTAGCATAATCCTTAACGGATGTATTTAACCCAACATCATGTTTTGCTTTCTCAGAAAGATACCATTTATGTTCTAGGATTTGACAGTAGATTTCTGGAGCTTTATTTACCTTATCCAATAATCCAAGTCTAGTAATGATGGGTAAATAGATTTTATTTGTCCAATGAAAGGCCACACTACGTAGAGGGATAGTCTCCTTTTTTCGTTTAGATAGTGTGGCTTTCAGTTCATAGATATCATTCATTATTTGACGAGCTTGCTTCTCTTCACCTTCAATTCCAGTTAAAGCATGTAACTGGTTTCGATGGTAATTTTGATCTGTCACTATTACCCTCATCCGAAGTTGGTTACCCTCTTCAGTTGGTATCAGTTCCACCTCATCTACAGAAAATCCTAATTCATTAATCCTATGAATTCGTTCTTGAATCCGATAATGTTCGTCTGATGCAAAGATTTCCTCGTGTGTGATTTCTTCCCACAACTGTAGATACTGCTGTTTAATTTTTTCTCCTGTTTCAAATGTCGTAAATGATTCGGGAAGTTTTACAACCATGGAAAGGTCTGCTAACGCACCATCAATGTTTTCTTCCATTATCATGAGATCGTGCTGTCGCTGTCCATTAGACAAACGATCAAATGGGCCTTCGGAGGTCTCAGCATCAACCAAATAAGCTTGTAACTCACCCGCATCACGTCGGAACAGCGCATTTGAAAGGGAACAATCACCCCAATAAAATCCATTTAAATGCAATCGAACTAGAAGAACAGCGATTGCGTTTAACAAGCGGTCTTGATATCGTTCCATTCCAGATTTCAGAAATAATGATCGATAAGGAATTGCATCCAGAAATTTAGTAATAAGTATACTTCTTTCTCCCTCTCTTTCCTTGTCGTTCTGAAGATGAGCAAATCCTACTGGGAGGACTGAAGGTAATTTTTTCTTTTCAAGTTCGCGTAAGAGTCTATATTCTCGTTCTCCGACTCGAGTAGGGAGTTCTTTTATAGCAAAAATTTCATTATTATAATTAATAAATACAACTTCATGTCGAGATAGTCCTCGTTCAACTTCCACAATATAGGAGCAATGTTCAGGCCAGCTTGCTAGAGGTTTATTCCAGGGTAAATCCAAAAAATCTGGATATCCTTGCCTTATAAAAAACCTTGAAAAGGGATGTACAGATGTCATTAATCTTCTACCAATCCTTTAAGTAATTAATTTTCATTCTAATCTTTAATTATTCATTCGGGATGCTTTTCAAGTAATATCAAAGTACTATCAGTTACTATGCTATCTCTACAGGATGCTCCATTCATTGTTAGGTGTTTAAAAGAATTTCACTTCTAATACTTTTGAGTGATATCGGTGCCCCCTCAGCTTTGTCTTAAGACTATTGTCCAAGAAAAGAGTCATCGTTTAAATGTGCATTTTACCTCAAGAGATTGGCTTATTTATTATGCAAAACAGGATGAAGAAACGATGGAGGAGCTGGAAGTTCATGATAGAGAAATACAAAAGGAAGGACTGCGAATGCTAGTAGAGCTTGCAAGAGATAGTGAGCCTGAGGATGATTATACCTACGATAAAGATGAAGAATAGAAGCAAGTACTCAACAGCTAGTGTTAACACTCTATAATAACTAATACTCTTTTTTCCTTAAATAATCAAAAATAAAAAAAGTGGATTCCTTTAATAAAGTAACTCAACATCATTTATTAACACCCATTTCAATTCGTTTATATCTAAAGCTGAGTCTTTATGATTGATTTTTCTTATGATCTTAATACCAGTGATAATGAAGCATCCTCCAA